>CALIQN010000022.1 GCA_938044045.1 uncultured Peptococcaceae bacterium | reverse complement strand
ATTTTTCCTTTTCTTACCACTATCAATCCATTAACAAATTAATAGCAAAATAACAACAGCAATCATGTTACGATTTAAGAAAGATTTTCAAATTTTTCTTTTTTCCTTGACAAAAAATAAAATACAGGATAAAATTACACTTGTCTTTGAGCGGTTGTGGCGGAATCGGCATACGCGCACGTTTGAGGGGCGTGTGGGGCAACCCGTGCGAGTTCAAGTCTCGCCAACCGCATGAAAAGCACTTACTTAAAAGTAAGTGCTTTTTTTATTTTTCCAAATATAGCGGCAAAAGCTTATCTATCTTTTCCTTTAAATCGTCTATACTACCTTCATTATCAATGATTCTGATTTGGTATTTCTTTTGAATCTCTTCTAAGGTTAATTGGCTATCTATCTTACGTTTGGCATAGTCTGAATCTATCTTATCTCGTTCACTCACCCTATTTTCTCTTAGCGCTTTACTCGCATAAACATACCAAACATCATCAACATATTTTACGTAACCTGCTTCAAAAAAAAGTGGCACAACCAAAAAAGTAAGTGTATGACGCTCCTTTAGTTTTTTAAGACGTTCCGCTATCACACGTTCAATAAGAGGATGGAGCAAGCGATTGACAATAAGCCTTTTGTCTTCATCCCTAAAAATTAGCTTCCCCAAGGCTTGACGATTGAGTTCCCCACCCTCAGTCAAAATGCCCTGACCAAAAATTTTCACTAGGCTATCTAAGCCCTCAGTATTTGGTGCAACCACTTCTCGTGCCACTAAATCCGCATCCACAATCTGATAACCCAAGTCTTCTAAATAGCAACTTACGACTGACTTACCCGAGCCAATCCCACCAGTTAACCCAATAACCTTTCCCATACTTTCCTCACCTCTGACAATTTGGACAATAGGTTGTTGTCCGTCCAGCAACTTGTATTTTTTCTAAAACATGCTGACATACCTTACAAGCTTGGTTTGACCTACCATAAACCTCATGTTTTTCTTGAAAACTGCCTTTTTTACCTAAAGCATCGCTATAATTTTGAATCGAACTACCACCTAGAATAATCGCATCCTCTAAGATTATTTTAATACTAAAAACCAGTCTTTCACAAGCTTCCTTTGTCAATTCTAAGCTCGGTTTCATCGGGTGCAATTTTGCTCGAAACAAAATCTCATCAGCATAGATATTCCCTATTCCTGCGATAATACTCTGATCCAAAAGAAAGGCCTTAAGCGCTTTTTTCTTTCCTCTACTCTTTTGATAAAGATACTCTGGTGTAAAATTTTCACTCAAGGGTTCCTTGCCTAGATGTCCTATACTTGCTTTTGCCTCTTCTAGCGTTTCATAATAAACCAGTCCACCAAATTTTCTAATATCACTATAAATCAACCAACCCTCATCTAAAGTAAACACGAGGTGATCATGCTTTTTTAATACAAGCGTTTCTTGATAGCTAAGCTTTCCAGTCATCCTAAGGTGACAAAGTAAGACACCATTAGGCTTTAATAAAAGAAGTAAATACTTCCCCCTTCTCAGTATTTTAGAAAAGGACTTTTCCTGTAAGACTTCTTCTCCATTTTGAATACCTTGTAAAACCTTAGGATAAAATACTTCTACTTGAACAATCTTTTTATTTATAATCGTATCTTCTAAACTTTTTCTAACAGTTTCAACCTCTGGTAATTCCGGCATATCCTTCCCCCTTTAAAAAAGAGCCTCTTAAAGAGGCTCTTTTTTAGTTTATAACTTCCATTTCATCCCAATTAAAGCCAACCTTTATATCAACTTCTAAGGGTACCTTAAGTTCAATGACGCTACTCATCACATGTTTAATTTTAGTGATTAAAAACGCCAATTCTTTTGGTGGCACATCAAAAATCAACTCATCGTGTACTTGTAAAAGCATCTTGGCTTGAAGCCCTTCTTTTTCTATCACTTCTTGACATTTCAACATAGCAACTTTAATAATATCTGCAGCAGTCCCTTGAATAGGGCTATTGACGGCGGTTCGCTCAGCAAAGCTACGTACATTAAAATTCTTACTATTGATATCCTTAATCAATCGTATTCTTTCAAAAAGTGTCTTTGTATACCCTATTGCCCTCGCCTTATTAATTTCCTCTTGGATAAATTCACCAACTTGATGATAGTGATCAAAATAAGAAGCAATGTATTTTTTAGCTTCAACTCTAGTAATGCCCAATTCTTTTGCCAGCCCAAAATCTGTCTGCCCATAGATGATACCAAAGTTGACCGCCTTCGCCACTCGACGCATTTCACTAGTCACTTCATCTAACTGAACATGAAACACTTCTGATGCCGTTCTTTTATGAATATCCTCGCTATTTCTAAAGCTTTCTAGTAAGTTTTCATCTTCACTCATATGTGCAAGAATCCTAAGTTCAATTTGTGAATAGTCCGCACTCACTAAAATATGTTCTGCTTCTAAAGGTACAAAAGCCTTGCGGATACGCTTGCCTTCTTGAGTACGAATAGGAATATTTTGCAAATTAGGTTCTGTACTTGATAATCTACCAGTTGCTGTTATGGTTTGATTAAAAGTTGTGTGTATGCGATTTTCCTCTGTGATAAGATTTAATAAGCCATCAACATAAGTATTCTTGAGTTTCGCTAACTGTCTATAGGCTAAAATGAAGTCTATAATCTCACCTTGATCAAAAAGCGCTTCCAAAACCTCTACATCAGTTGAATAACCTGTCTTGGTCTTTTTAATCACTGGAAACCCTAGCTTCTCAAATAAAATTTCGCCCAATTGTTTTGGAGAATTAAGATTAAAAGTCTCCCCTGCTGCTTGATAAATATTTTCTTCAAGGGCTGAGAGCCTATCACTAAATTCTCTTTGTAACTCAAGCAAATACTCTCTATCAACAGCAATACCCGTTTTTTCCATCTTGACAAGCACACTTGCCAAAGCAGCTTCAATATCAAGATATAACTTCATCAGATTTTTTTCACGCAAATCTTCTATTAGCTTTGGCATTACCTTAAAGAGCGCATAAGCTTCAAAATACCCATCAACTTCATCTGCTTTTTCACCAAAATAAACTTCTGCACTTAGCGCTAAACGATGTTCTTTACTATCTGCATGAAGCAAATAATCCATAAGCGCAAAGTCAAAATCAGGTTGTAAAACTAAGCTATTAGTAGCATTAAAAAAATAAAAGAATGCTTTGCGATCTTCTACATAAAGCACCTTGTTTTCATCGTTTTGTCTTTGAAGCAAGACTTCAAAAACGCTCTGTCTATCCTCTTGATTTTTACAAGAAAAGCTATAGACTATTTTCTCATCAAAAGCAAAATATAAATTTCCTTCTTCTTGACCTCGTCCAAGACACAAGCTCAAGATTGGACTTTCTTCATCTAAACACAACGTTTTTATCTGTTCAAAGCCCTCAATAAGATGCTTTTTATATTGAACAACTGGTACAACTTCCAATGTTAAACCAAAAACACTCTTTCTCAATTGATTTAATTCATAACGTTTAAAAAATGCTTCGACTGCCTCTTTATTGATGTCTTTTAAAGCTAATTCGCTAAGCTCAACCTCTAAAGGAATATCCCTTTTAATGGTTGCCAAAGTTTTTGATAAAACTGCCATATCACGACCAGCTTCTAATTTTTCTCCTAATTTCTTTCCAGAAAAATCACCTAAATTTTGATATAGGTTTTCAAGCGTACCATAAGTCTTAATGAAACGCTTAGCGTAAGTCTCACCAATACCTTTTACCCCTGGGATATTATCTGAGCTATCACCCATCAAGGCCTTCAAATCTATAATTTCACTCGGTGATAGTGAATAGACCTCTTCTAAAATTTCTGGTGTTAAGCGTTCAACATTTTTAAGCCCTTTTTTAGGGAAAATAACTGTTGTTTTATCGCTTATCAACTGAAAGGTATCCCTATCTCCAGAAACAATAACACTCTCATAATTATTTTCTTCAGCGAGTTTTGTTAAAGTACCAATAACATCATCACCTTCATACCCACTGAGTCCCAATATTGGTACATTCATATATCCCAGGACTTCTTTTATTAAGGGTATTTGTTCTCTTAATTCTTCATCCATTGGTTTTCTATGTGCTTTATAGTCCAAAAAAAGCTCATGGCGAAATACCTTCCCACCTAGATCAAAAGCAACGGCAAAATGTGTTGGACTTTCGCTTTCAAGTAAATGCAACACCATTCTTAAAAATCCGTTTATAGCATTTGTTGGTACCCCATCCTTAGTGTATAGTGGCGGCACTCCATGATAAGCACGATTGATTAAACTGTTGCCATCAATGACTAGTAATTTATTCATCCTTGTTTTCCTTTTCTATTAAGGCCAACTTTCTCTCTCGAGAAAGTTGCTTGATGTTATATTCACGCTTCAATGCCTCTGTCTTAGAATTGTAGCTTTCTTTATAAACTAAACGTACTGGTAAACGTCCCTTTGTATATTTTGCACCCTTACCTTGATTATGTTTAGCCACTCTCTTAGCAATATCTGTGGTATAGCCACAATAAAGCGTCTTGTCACAACACTCTAGTAGGTAGACATAATACTGTTTTTCCATATTCAGCCTATGAAAAAGCGGACAAAGCTGTCCGTTTTTTATCGTTTAATAAAATATTGATCATACCAAAGCAAGAAACTATAAATTGTGTAAATTTCTCTTTGATGATTTGCTTTTTCATGATAATGATCATCTAAAAGCGCAATCAACTTTTCTTGATCAAAAAACTCACCAACAAAAGATTGGGTAAACACATTTTTGACACGTTTGTAGTATTTTTCTTCCCTCAACCAATAGCGAATTGGTACTGGGAACCCTACCTTTGGTCTTTTTGCCCACTCTTCTGGTAGTTCACTTAAAGCAGCCTCTCTTAACAGTGCCTTACTCACACCATTATTCACACGGGCAGATTCTGGTAAGCTTTCAGCAACCTTCATTACCTCTTTATCCAAAAATGGCACACGTAATTCTAGCGAATGTGCTGAACTCATCTTGTCAGCTTTTAACAAAATATCCCCATGAAGCCAAGTCATGATATCAATTGATTGCTTTTTATCCAAATCTCCTTTATTTTCCAAATCACGATATAAAGGGCGGAGTAAACTCCCCACACTCACACCATGTTTGTAAGCTGGTTTTAAAATTTCCAATGCTTGATCATCATCAAATATCTTTGCTTCACCAACAAAGTATTCTTCTACTTTCATACCCCCACGACGGAATAAATCAACCCAACGTGAGCTTTCTTTATCCTTGCTGATCCAATAAAGGCGGCGTCTTAGTGCCCAAGGGAGCTTCTTATAAAGACGTAGATTTTTTGTATCCACATAGCTTTCATAACCACCAAATAACTCATCGGCACCTTCACCACTCAAAACAACAGTAACATGCTCCTTTGCTAATTTTGCTAAGAAGTATAATGGTACTGAAGAGAGGTTAGACTGTGGTTCATCCATGTGGTACTGAATCGTTGGTAAAATATCAAAAAACTCATCTGCTGTAATCAGTTTTCTATGGTGCTTAAATCCTAGGATATCTGAAAGTCGCTTAGCATGCTCTGTTTCATCATAAACCCCATCATAATCTTTAAAACCAACAGAAAAGGTATTTTCTGGTTTAACTAAAGCAGAGATATAACTGGAGTCTATCCCTCCAGATAAGAAGGTACCTACCTCAACATCACTAATTTGATGAACTTCAACAGAATTGTTCATCACTTTCTTAATCATATCCAAGTAAGCTTCTTTATCTCTTGTAACAGCGTTGTATTCAAAATGGTAATAACGTTTTTTTAGCATCTGCCCATCTCGTATTTCTAGATAGCAGCCTGGCATGAGTTTATAAATGCCCTCAAAAAACGTCTCTTCTGTTAAAGAATATTGTAAAGTAAGATATGGACGTAAGGCATCTTTATTTAATCTCTTTTCAAAAGAAGGATGCGCTAAAAAAGATTTTATCTCAGAGCCAAAAAAAATAGTCCCATCCTTTGATGCCTCACCATAATACACTGGTTTAATGCCAAAGGGATCTCTAGCAACAAGTGCTGTTTTCTTTCTCCCATCCCAAATGGCAAAGCCAAACATCCCTCTTAAACGTGTCAGTACCTTTTTACCCCAAGCCTCATATCCTCTTAACACAACTTCACTATCAGTCTTAGAGACAAATTTATGTCCTAACATTTCAAGTTCTTCGCGAAGTGCTAAAAAATTATAAATTTCTCCATTAAAAACAAGGACGACCTGTCCATCTTCACTGTAGAAAGGTTGCGATCCATTTTCACTCAAGTCAATAATTGATAATCTTCTAAATCCTAAAGCAACATTGTCATCAACATAATAGCCATCACTATCAGGTCCTCTATGTTTGATCTTATCTGCCATCGCTTTGACGATGAGTTGGTGATTTTGTGTTGCACCAGCAGATGGTATATAGCCCACAAATCCGCACATAATATTCTCCTTAAATCATTTGTCCAATTGTACTGATTTTATCATACTTGAAGATTACTGAAAAGCAAAACAAAAAGGAACTCCCCTAAAAAGGGGAATTCCTTTATTTTTTCAAGTAAGTTTTAAACAAACTAACAAGTGCTTCTTCTGGATTTTCACTAATAAAAGCTTGCTGATAAGCATCTTTGTCAATGTCTTGAATAGTAATCGGATGATAACCATGTCTTATCAAACCAAGATTAACGAGTAGTCTCCCAACCTTACCATTATCCTCAAAGAATGGATGAATATACTCAAAACTATAGTGGAATCGTGCTACTGCCTCTAGTGCATCACCATTGTTCACATCGGTGTTATATTTTGCTAAAGCCTCTGCCATTTCCTTTTCGATTTCATTGAAAGGTAGAGCAGGCTCACCTGTTTCAGGCATTCTAATCGGTACAGAACGATAGTCTGAAGCATGGTAAGGATTGTAATTTCGAACAAAACCATGCATCTCTTTGATATTTTCTTCTGTTAAAAGTTTATCTTGCTTGGAAAGTTCGTACATAAAATCAATTGCCTTGCCCAAACCTTCGACAGAATCAATCGCTTCTTTAGTAAGATTGAAGTAACTTCTAGGCTGTGTATCTGTCAATCCTAAAATAAAACGAACATCCTCTTCACTTACTGTATGATGGTCTAAAAGTGTAGATTGGAAACTTTCTGCTACTTTAAATTCATCGGGCTTACCTTGTGAGAAAAAATTCAACATAGACAATCTCCTTTTTAAACATATTTAGCTCCATGATACCTTTTATAACCTTAATTGTCTAGTACTTTATGCTTGAGGTAAGATTTTTTCAATATTTTCCATAAGGAGTTCTAAGACTTTTCCTTGATACGCTTCAATGTTTCCTTCATCACCCAATTGAGCTAAGGTCGGATCAAGCGGAAAACGTCCTAAGAGATTTAAATCAAAGGCTTTTGAAGTCTCCTCTAAATGACTCTTGCCAAAAATTTCGATTTGACTATCGCAGTCTGGACATGGTAGATAACTCATATTTTCAGCTAAGCCTAAAACAGGTACCTCCATTAGCTCCAACATTTTAATCCCCTTGCGTACAACCATATTGGAAAGGCTTTGAGGGGTAGTCACAATAATAGCGCCCGTCACTTCAAGACCCTGTAATATCGTAAGTGGAACATCACCTGTTCCAGGTGGTAAATCAATCACCAAATAGTCTAAGTCTCCCCAAACCACCTCATCAGTAAACTGCTTAATCACACTGGCAATCACAGGTCCTCGCCAAATGACAGGGTCATCTTCATGAGGTAACATGAAATTCATTGACATGAGTTTGATTTTTGTTTTGCTTTCGACAGGTAATGCCCCAAACTCCGTCACTTCAGGTTTTGCTTTAACACCAAAAAGTTTTGGAATACTTGGTCCTGTAATATCAGCATCCAATAAGCCGACCTGATACCCTTTTTTATTTAAAGCAATGGCAACCAATGAGGAAAAAGATGATTTGCCAACACCACCCTTACCACTCATTACCACGATAATATTTTTGATATGACTTCTCTTTTGTGCCTCTGTAGGTCCTGCCTCTCCACTAGGACAAGCACCTCCACTAGCACAACCTCCATTTTGATTAGATGCACATGAACTGCAATCTGACATTGTCTTTCCTCCCTATTTTCTCAATTACATTTACAAAAAAAAGCAGGTAAATTACCTGCTTTTTTATTTTCTCAATTACATCATACCCATACCAGGCGCACCAGCACCAGCCATTGGATCTTCTTTAGTAACATCTGCAACAAGGCTTTCAGTTGTCAAAATCATAGAAGCGATACTTACAGCATTTTGAAGTGCACTTCTTGTCACTTTAGCAGGATCCAAAACGCCAGATTGAATCATATCTTCATAGTCATTTTTGAGGACATTAAAGCCTGTACCATCAGGTAAGCCTTTAACACGTTCTACAATGACACTGCCTTCTAAGCCTGCATTATCAGCAATTTGACGCACTGGTGCTTCCAGTGCTTTTTTCACGAGTCTTACCCCTGTCATAGCATCAGGATCAGAGAGAGTGATTTCATCAAGCACTTTAGCCACATCAACAAGTGCTGTACCACCACCAGCAACGATACCTTCTTCTACTGCTGCACGAGTTGCAGAAAGCGCATCTTCGATACGATGTTTCTTTTCAGTGAGTTCTGTTTCAGTTGCAGCCCCAACTTGGATAACAGCAACGCCACCTGCAAGTTTTGCCAAACGTTCTTGATATTTTTCACGATCAAAATCTGAACTGGTTTCAGCAATTAAAGCATGAAGTTGTTTTACTCTTTCTTCAATGGCTTCTTTTTTACCACGACCATCAACAATGGTTGTGTTTTCCTTGCTAATCTTCACTTGACGTGCTGAACCAAGCATTTCTAGGGTAGTGGTATCAAGTTTGAAGCCAAGATCTTCTGTCACAACAATTGCACCTGTAAGCGCTGCAATGTCATTTAACATTTCTTTTCTTCTATCACCAAAGCCTGGTGCCTTAACAGCGACACAGCTGAAAGTACCACGCAATCTATTTAAAATCATAGTGGTCAAAGCTTCACCTTCAACATCTTCAGCGATAATTAAAAGCGGCTTACCTGTTTTAACAATTTGTTCTAAGACTGGTAAAATTTCTTGAACACTGGTGATCTTTTTATCTGTAATTAAGATATAAGGTTCTTCCAAGAGTGCTTCCATTTTTTCAGTGTCAGTAATCATATAAGGAGAGATATAACCTCTGTCAAATTGCATCCCTTCAACAACATCTAAAGAGGTGCCAAAGGTTTGAGAATCTTCTACTGTGATAACCCCTTCGTTACCAACCACTTCCATCGCATCTGCAATGAGTTTACCTGTTTCTTCATCTGCAGAAGAAATTGCTGCAACTTGAGCAATAGCATCCTTACCAGCAATTGGTTGAGATAAGTTTTTGATTGCTTCTACTGCCTTATCGCAAGCCACTTTCATCCCATTTCTTAAAATAATAGGGTTAGCACCAGCAGCAATATTTTTTAGTCCTTCTCTTACCATAGCTTGAGCGAGTACCGTCGCAGTGGTTGTCCCATCACCAGCAACATCATTAGTCTTAATAGAAACTTCTTTTAAAAGTTGAGCACCCATGTTTTCAAATGGATCTTCTAAGTCAATTTCTCTAGCAATGCTCACACCATCATTGGTAATCACTGGCGCACCATAAGGTTTACTTAAAACAGCATTTCTCCCTTTAGGCCCAAGGGTTACTTTTACAGCGTCAGCAACCATATTAACCCCAACTTCTAAAGCAGCTCTAGCTTCTGCACCAAAACGAATTTCTTTTGCCATAGTATTTTCTCCTTTACTTGCCAAGTACTACCAAAACATCTTTTTCAGAAAGAACCATGAGCTTTTCGCCATTGAGTTTAAGCTCAGTTCCACCAAATTTTCCGTAAATTACTTCATCGCCTACATTGATTTCTAAGGCAACACGTTTGCCATCTGGTGTTAAAACACCACTGCCAACTGCAATCACTTCACCTTGATGTGGTGTTTCTTGCGCAGAACCTGGAAGTACAATCCCACTTTCTGTTTTTTCTTCACTTTCCATAGGGCGAACGACAATTTTATCACCAATTGGTTTTATATTCATCTTATTTCCTCCTTTAACGTTTTAGCACTCATTTAACTAGAGTGCTAATTATATTCTTATCATACCATGTTATTCCAAAAAATCAAGCTATTTTTTTACTTTAAACCCTTACGACTCAACCCTATTCGCTTACGTTTCATGTCCAAGGAAATAACTTTTACTTGCACCTCTTCGCCAACTTTTAACACCTCAAAAGGATCTTTGACATAACGCTCTGCCAATTCAGAAATATGAAGCAAGCCATTTTCATGTAAGCCTATATCCACAAAGGCTCCAAAGGCTGCAATATTGCGTACGACGCCATTTAGAATCATCCCTACTTCTAAATCTTCAATTTCCAGTAAGTCATGCCTTAAAACAGGCGCCTGAAATTCTTCTCTTGGATCTCTTCCTCTTTTCTTTAAAGCCTCAATAATATCTTTTAACGTTTCTCTACCTACCTCAAGTTGATCTGCCAAAGTTTTTAAGTTTTCATTTTCTAAACATTTGGCTAGCGCTAATAAATCATTTTCTTGATAAATGGTTTGTAATTTTTTTACCACACCATAGCTTTCTGGATGAACAGAAGTATTGTCTAAAAGTTCTTTGCCCTCAACACGTAAAAAACCAGCACACTGTTCAAAGGACTTTGCACCAAGTTTAGGTACCTTTAATAGGGCTTTTCTTGAGGAAAAAGCACCATTTTCTGTTCTATAGGCCAAAATATTATCCGCTAACGCTGTATTGATGCCAGCAATACGCACCAAAAGAAAATGAGAGGCTGTATTAAGATCAACACCAACATGGTTTACGCAATCTTCAATGACATTATCTAAGCCTAGTGCCAAATTCTTTTGATTGAGATCATGCTGATACTGCCCTACGCCAATAGACTTGGGATCAATTTTTACCAATTCTGCCAAAGGGTCTTGAACACGTCTCGCAATTGAGACGGCAGAACGTAAATTAATATCTAAATCGCCAAGCTCACGACTTGCCACTTCTGAAGCAGAATAAACTGATGCCCCTGCCTCACTCACAATCAACCAAGGAAGCTCTAATTGACTTTCTTCAACCACTTCTGCTACAAAACGTTCTGATTCTCTAGAAGCAGTCCCATTGCCAATTACCACTAATTCTACGTGTTCTGCCTTAAGTAAATTTTCTAGACTCATTTTTGCCTTTTGTCTGGCGGCTTCGCCACTATGGGGATAAATCACCACACTTGCTTTGACCTCGCCTTGGGGATTGACCACGGCTAGCTTGCAACCATTGCGATAGCCTGGATCAAAGCCTAGTACTGTCTTACCCTTTATTGGCGCTTCAAGTAAAAGTTCACGCAAATTCTTTTTGAAAAGATCAATAGAGACAACTTCTGCCTCCTCAGTTTTTTCTTTGCGCACTTCTTTGACTAAAGACGGTTTCAGTAAGCGTTTCCAACTATCTTTTGCCATATCTCTCAACAAGTCTTCATAGGGCGCACCAACATAAGACAGTTCACGAAATAAAGCCTCATAAATTCTTTCCTCATCAATTAAAAAATGAATTTTTAGTGCCTCTTCCCTTTCACCTCTATTGATGGCTAAAAGGCGATGAGCTGGTATGCCACTAAAACTTTCCTCATAGTCTTCATATTGCTCGTAGACAGGATTTGGAGCCTTACCCAACTCAGAAAAAATCTTGCCATATTTATAAAGGTAATTTCTCAGTGCCTTTCTTACACTAGCATCATCTGACAAGCGCTCTGCTAAAATATCACAGGCACCTGAAAAAGCTTCTTCTAATGTCACATCCTCTAAACTTTCTACTAAACTTTGTGCCAGCTGATCAATGGTTTCTTTAGTGCTTTTCTTATCAATTAAACTATCTGCTAAAGGACTCAAGCCTTTTTCAATTGCAACACTCGCCCTTGTTTTTCTTTTAGGTTTATACGGACGATAAAGATCCTCAAGTATTGTCATCGTTTCTGCTTGATCTAAGGCACAAGTGAGTTCATCTGTCAATTTTCCTTGTTCTGCAACTAAGCGTTTGATGACCTCCCTTCTATCCTCTAATTTTCTTAAACCCTCTAATTTCTCCGAAAAATCACGAAGGGTATGATCCTCCATTGCCCCTGTTAATTCTTTGCGATAACGTGCAATAAAAGGAATCGTATTACCTTCATCTAAGAGTGCGATAACAGTACTAACTATTTTTTGATCTAAATTAAATAATTCTGCGAGTTTATATTCAATTATCATCTCTTTCACTTCCCTGTCTATAAATTCAACTCATTTTAAAATATCTTTTTTATGAAGTCAAAACCCTAACATTAAAGTAAAAAGTTTGACTTACTTTTACACCATACCCCCCTAATTTTTTAAAATCACAACATTCTTTAATGTTTGATTCGTTAGTCGCCTTACCTGTTTTTTGATAAGATGTGACTAAAGCTTATCTTTTTTTATTCTTAGGGTGGAATAACTTCGTAAATCATTCTCACCTATGTTATACTAAAAAAAATAATTTTAGGAGGCTATCATGAAACTTGCGATCTGGTTTGACATTGACTGTCCTAACTGTTTTTTAGCCATAAAGCAATTTTACAGACTCTATCACTACATGGGGTACCGCTTAGAAGAAGATGAAATTACATTTTATCCTATTAGACTAAATCCGACCCTAAAAACCAATACAGAAAAAACCTACTTAGAAGCTTTTAGAAGTCATTCTTACCTCAAGCGAAGAAAACAAGAAAAAGCGATTAAAAATTTCATTATCTTGGGTCAAGACGAGGGGATTAACTTTAACTTTGAAAAGCTCTTTCCTTTAAACACAACAAAAGCTTTGCAACTGATACATTATACGCAAAAATATGAAAAAGATAAGCTTGAAGCTGTCATCCTCAAGCTTTTTGAAAATTATTTTCTTCATTTCAAAAACCTTGACGATGACGCTTTTTTGATTAAGTTCGCTCAAAAACTCAAGCTAAATACCGATAAAGTCAAAGAAATGTACAAACAGGGGACTTTTATTCAAACACTAGAAAATGATGCTAAGCGTGCGAATCGACTAGGGGTTGCCAGTGTACCTCTATTTATTTTCAATGAAGATAGGGCACTCTTAGGTTATTATGGTGATGAAAAAGTTAAAGAGATGATTGTTGATGCTCACCTTGCCTCTAAGTTATAGATTAACTGCCCTCCCCTCAGAAAGGAAGTCCTAGATGAGCTTTGATTTATTTGTCTTTGAAAGAAAAGAAACAATAAAAACCTCTTTGGATGTATTTTCCTATTTAGAAACTTTCACCGAATATAAAGAGGAGAAAGATTATCATTCCCTACTTGGTTGCTCAGATCGTATTACCAATTGGGCAAAAAAGATGTTTGAAAAATTTCCACCTATGAATGGCGAAGATGCACCACCTGATGATCTTGCTTTTGCTTCCGAAGAAGCAGAAGCACATTTGACAGACTACAGCTTTGGCAAAAATGGCGTCTATTGTGCTTTTTCCTACAGTGTCTCTGAAGAAGCCTTCATTTACGCCAAAAATATTGCTAATGATTGTGAGGTGGGGCTATACAATCCACAAAGTGCTGAGGCATTTTTTGGAAAAGGTCTTGAGATTTTAAAATACAGAACAGAAAGCCAAGACGATAGTATCTGTGATTGGCAAAGCGTCACGTGCGCTATCCAAAGCCTTGATGATCCTCAAAGAGGAACAAGTTACCAAGATGCTGCCTTTATCACCTTGTGGTTTGAAAAAGATGGTGTAAAGGGCGATTATATTCAATGCTCTCCTAAGTATGAAACGACAGACCCTGCTACACCAAAACCAGTCAATCCTTTAAATGACAAACTCAATTACTTTTTTGAAATTAGGAAAGCTAATGCACTCTATCAAACTGTTGTACCAGATAAAGCAAAGTTACAAGACTTGGTAAAAGCATGGTGTATTGATCAAAAAGAGCCTGATATCAGTGACTACCAAAAGCTTTTTGAATGGCAAGGTGAGTTAAGGCTATAAAACGTGCCTTACGCTTTCTTCTATAACAGCTATTTCGTAAGAGCACGTAAACAAAAAGTAGCTGTAATCCGAAAAGCTTTCTTCTTTTGAGATTACATTCAAAAGAAGAAAGCTTTTTTAATTTAATGGGGAAAAGCAAATTCACTTTATTTCACTTGAGCTATCAATAGCAGCATTAGTCCTTATCAACTTTTTGTTTTATACACATTAAATAACTCTGGCAGCCTCAAAAAAGAAATGGAGAAATCAACAAGTGATAACCAAACAAATTAAAACTTTTTCCTCATATGTCATTCCCTCTATTCTTGCCTTTGCCTTATCAGGTATTTATACAATAGTTGATGGTTTCTTCATTGGACGAAGTCTTAGTGATATCGGTCTTGCCTCTATCACCTTAGGCTATCCTATTGCGGCACTAATCGAAGCAATTGGGACAGGAATTGGTCTATCAGGAGCAATTTATTTTTCTATTGCAGGGGCACAAGGCAAAAAAAAGAAACAACAAGAGTACTTTTCTGTTACAACTCTACTTATGCTTCTAGCCAGCGTCCTAATGACTACCCTACTTTTTGGATTCGCCCAACCTATTATGCAACTACTTGGCGCACATGGAGAAGCACTCACGCTTTCCAGTGAATATGCCAAAATTATCGCCCTTGGAACAATTTTTCAACTCCTCTCAACAGGCTTTATTCCATTTATCCGAAATATGGGTGCTGCCTCTTTCGCAACCTTTGCGATGATTCTTGGCTTTATCACCAACATCATCTTAGACTACACTTTTATCTGGATGATGAATTGGGGAATGGCTGGCGCTGCCTTAGCAACCATCATTGGCCAAGGCGTCACTATGGTAATTTCTGTTTTGTTTTTTATCTTGATGAAAACACCTCTAAGTTTACCAAGTTTCAACACTTTGTTTAGCCTTTGGAAAAAGATACTAAAATTATCTATCTCTCCCTTTGGCTTAACCTTTTCACCCATCATCACCATGCTATTCATGAACCGTTTTCTATTATTTTATGGTAATAATAAAGATGTCGCTATCTTCGGCTGTATAGGTTACATCACTGCTATTATTTACCTACTATTACAAGGTGTGGGGGATGGTAGTCAACCCCTTATTAGTAGACATCATGGCAAAAATGATTTTCATGGCGTAAAAAACATTAGAAAATTATCTTATTTGACAGCTATAGGAATTACTATCATTTGTATCATTGGCGTTTTCTTAGTAAGGACAAAAATTGGGATTCTCTTTGGTGCCTCAATTGAAGCAAATAATGGTGTGATTCAATACCTACCCTATTTCCTTATACCTCTTCCATTTTTGGCTTTTGCACGTATTACCACTGCCTATCTTTATGCTACTGAAAAGACAATTTTTTCTTATATTTTAGTCTATGCTGAACCCATTTGCACATTGCTTAACCTGTTGATCTTGCCACACTTATTGAATCTATCAGGCGTCTGGTTGGCGATTCCTCTCGCACAGTTGATCACATTTTTTATCGCCTTAAGCATAAAATACTATGTTGATCATGTAACGCTAAAAATTTTAAATATATAATTGCCAACAAACTTACCCTATAGATTGAAAAGGTAAGCGCAATACTTTATAATACATGATTGCATTGAACTTTTTTAAAATATATAATAGGTATTAACCACTAATCGCCTTGCTACCCCAACCGGATTATCCAAAACCATACAAAAAATTAAGGAAAGGTGAAAGTCTGGCCTTTAAAGACTTTCTAAATAGGTAAAAATATAATGAAATTAGGAATTGTCGGTTTACCAAATGTTGGTAAAAGTACACTATTTAACTCTATCACAAAGGCTGGTGCAGAATCAGCAAACTATCCATTTTGCACCATTGACCCTAATATCGGGGTTGTCAGCGTACCTGATAAACGATTAGATCGTTTGGCAGCTATCTTTAATACCAAAAAAATTCTTCCCGCTGTCATTGAATTTGTTGACATCGCAGGTCTGGTCAAAGGGGCTAGTAAGGGCGAAGGTTTAGGCAACCAATTTTTATCTCATATTCGTGAAGTTGATGCCATCGTTCATGTCGTACGCTGTTTTTATGATGACAATGTTATCCATGTTGATGGTTCTATTGATCCTCTTAGAGATATTGAAACCATCACCTTAGAACTTATCTTTTCAGATATGGAAGCTGTGGAAAGACGTTTGCAAAAAACTGCCAAGGGGCTTAAAACCAACGATAAACTCTTAAAAGAAGAAGATGCTTTCTTAAAACGATTGTATACCCTCTTGGAAAGTGGTAAATCTGCTCGTCAAATGGAAGTCGAAACAGAAAATGAAGCGCTCTTTTTAAGTAATCTGAACTTATTAACCACAAAACCAATCCTCTATGCTGCCAATGTCTCAGAAGAAGACATGGCAAGCGGTGAAGAAAACGAACTTGTAAAACGTGTCCGTGACTTTGCCTCTCAAGAAAATTCAGAAGTCTTTACCATCTGTGCCCAAATCGAAGCTGAAATTTCAACCTTGAATGACGAAGAAAAACAAGAATTTTTAGAAGCTCTTGGCCTAAATGAAAGTGGCTTGGATCGTATTATTTCAGCTAGCTATAAATTACTAGGACTCATTAGCTACCTCACTGCTGGAGAAAAAGAAACCCGTGCTTGGACCATCAAAAAAGGTACCAAAGCCCCTCAAGCTGCCGGAAAGATTCACAGTGATTTCGAACGTGGTTTTATCCGTGCAGAAATTGTTAGCTTTGATGACTTAGATAGCCTTGGCTCTTATGCTGCTGTTCGTGAGGCAGGAAAGGTAAGATTGGAAGGTAAAGAATATGTCATGCAAGATGGCGATATTGTAGAATTTAGATTTAATGTTTAAAACAAAAAAGCTTTCTTCTTTTGAAAATAATACTCAAAAGAAGAAAGCTTTTTTATATAAATATCTTCTGAACTAAAAACATGTACATCAAAGTGCCTGCAGCAATACTCAGTAAAACATTACGCCGCCAAAGGTGTAAGATAACAATCAGAGAAACAGAAATCAGCTCAGGGAGGCCATAGGGATAAGTTAAAACATTTATACGTTTCAGACAAAAAACTACTAATAAACCCATCATCGCTGCTGGTATCGTCAAACTTAGAAAGGAAATCACTTGTGGTTGACGCCTATTTTCTGGAAATAATGCAAATGCTAACCAACGAGTCAACAAAGTACCAGAAACCAGAGCAAACAAAATCATTAGTACCTCTAATGTGCTTAGTTGCATAAAGCTTTTCTCCTTCCAAGTAAGACAATTAAAATGAAAATCATAGCAGGAATCACCATATTATCTGGGCCAAAGAAATATAAAGATACCAATGCTGAAACCATACCAATGAGACCATAAACTAGACTTTGTTTTGATTTTACCTGTTCTAAAAAAAGCACAATAAAAAGTGCTGTCAGTGTAAAATCCAACCCCTTAGTTTCAATGGTAAAAAAGTTAGCGATTACGCCACCTATAAAACTGAATCCTGTCCAATAAAGCCAAACTAAAAAAGTCACCATCAAATAAAACATCTTCTTATCAATATGATCAGGCAACTCCGTTGAAGTATTAATGGCAAAAGATTCATCACATAACCCAAAGATAAGAAAAACCTTTGCTCTTCCCACCCCTTTGTACCTTTCCAACATAGATAACCCATAAAAAAAATGCCTCGCATTAACCATCAAACTCAGCAGAAAGACCTGCATTGGTGCAAATACACCTGCAAAAAAAGGAATTGCTACAAATTGCATGCTAGCACACAGTGATGTCGCACTAATCAATAAAATCCAAAATGGGTTAAAGCCCTTGGAGGCCATTAAAATACCATAAGCCGTCCCCATCACTAAAAAACCTGTGAAGACTGGAAAGGTTCTTGAAAAAGCCAATGTAAATGTTTCCTTAATCTGAGTATGCCTCAAAATTACAACCTCCTTCTATGATTTCATTCTAAGCCTTTTTTACAAACTTTACATTAATGTAATTTGTCCCATTCTACACAGCTTGAAATCTCTTGTCAACAAAAAAAGATGGTACCTAAGGTACCATCTTTTTTTATTCGTGATTCACACGTTTTTGTGCTTCACTCTTTAAATACGCTGTAATAAAACTATCAATATCGCCATCCATCACAGCTTGCACATTACCTTTTTCTTCGCCAGTGCGATGATCCTTGACCATCGTATAGGGATGAAAGACATAAGAGCGAATCTGACTGCCCCAGCCTATTTCTTGCTGATTGCCATGAAGTTTAGCGAGTTCTCTTTCTTGCTCTTTTAGCTTTTCTTCTACCAGACGACTGGTGAGCATCTTCATCGCTGTCGCTCTGTTTTGGATTTGTGAGCGTTCCCCTTGGCACTGTACCACGATACCTGTAGGCAAATGTGTAATTCTAACAGCAGATTCTGTTTTATTGACATGTTGTCCACCTGCACCAGAAGCACGATAGGTATCTACTTTTAAGTCTTTGGCTTCTATGGTGATATCTGTATCATTTTCCACTTCTGGCATGACTTCCACTGCGGAAAATGAAGTGTGTCTTCTGCCTGAAGCATCAAAAGGAGAGATACGTACCATACGATGAACACCTTTTTCAGCCTTGAGATAACCATAAGCATTATCACCACTAATCAGTATCGTGACACTTTTAATCCCTGCCTCATCACCAGCTAGATAATCAAGTACCTCAACCTTATAACCTACACGTTCTGCCCAACGCACATATAAACGATAAAGCATTTCTGCCCAATCTTGTGATTCTGTACCACCAGCACCTGGATGAATGGAAAGAATGGCATTACTGACATCATACTTACCACTTAACATGGTTTCTAACTCAAAAGTTTCCAAGATTGCCATGTTTTTTTTCAATGTAGTCGCTAGCTCATCAGTATAATCACTTGCTTCATCTTCTTTTGCCAACTCTACCAAAATCAGCATATCATCAATATCATCAGCTAAAGTTTGATACCTTGCAACCACTCTTTCATGACGACCTTTTTCCTGAGTGACTGTTTGGGCTTTTTCTTGATCTTGCCAAAAGTCCGATGCAAGCATTTCTTGTTCTAGTGTCTCAATTTTGACTTTGCGCTTAGCGATGTCAAAGAGATTCACTCAAATCTTTTAAACGAACTTGAACCTCTTTAATTTGTTTTTGCATTTCATAGTCCATTTTATCACCTCATTTAACTTAGATAAAAACGCCCTAAAAAGGGCGTTTTTTTAACTATTTACCACAGCAATGTTTATATTTTAGACCACTACCGCAAGGGCAGAGATCATTGCGGCCAACCTTATCTTTATTTACCACTGGTTTTTTCGTGTGTACCTCATCACCATGTGTCGCTTGTAGGATGTCAGTACGTTCAGCCTTATTACCTTCTTCTAGAATTTCCTCTTCTTGTCTTATGGTGAGGTGGAAAAGGCCACGAATGGTATCATATTGAATATTATAACTCATATCATTAAACATCGTGTAGGACTCATTACGGTACTCATCAATTGGCTTATGTTGACCATAAGCACGAAGACCGATACCTTGGCGCATCTGATCCATCGCATCAAGATGCTCCATCCAGTGAGAATCAACATTGCGAATGAGCAAGGCACGCTCAACATCGTGAAAAATATCTTTACCAATTTCTTCTTCTTTTTCAAAGTAACGTGCATGAATTTTCTCTTGTACATCTTCACGGACTTCTTCGGCATCCATATTCTTATAAGATTCAATATCAAGAGGCTCAGGAAGGGCAAAAACTTCTTGTACACGTGAGCGAAGCCCCTCTAAATTCCAAGCTTCTGGATAACGTTCTTCTCCTTGAGCTTCTGCCACAAGATAATCGCCAACCTCACTAATCATTGCCTGGATACTTTCATCCAAACGTTCACCAAGTAAAATTTGACGACGTTGACCATAAACGATTTCACGTTGTTTATTCATGATATCATCATATTCCAAGACATACTTACGGGCCTCAAAATGTCTTGATTCAACACGCTTTTGGGCATTTTCTATGGTTCTGGATACCATGCGATTTTCAATCGGCATAGAATCATCCATACCTACCCGATCCATAATCATTGGCAAATGTTCTGCTCCAAAGCGTCGCATGAGATCATCTTCCAGAGAGATATAAAAATGTGTTACCCCTGGATCCCCTTGACGACCAGCACGACCACGCAACTGATTGTCTATACGACGGGATTCGTGTCTTTCTGTGCCAATAATGTATAGTCCTCCAAGATCAGCTACACCTTCACCAAGCACGATGTCTGTACCACGACCTGCCATATTGGTCGCAATGGTTACCATACCACGTTGGCCAGCACCAGCAACAATCTCTGCTTCCTTTTCATGATACTTCGCATTTAAGACTTGATGTGGTACACCTTTTCGCTTTAAAATCTCGCTCAAAAACTCAGATTTTTCAATCGAAACCGTACCAACAAGAACAGGTTGTCCTGTTTGATAAAGCTCTTTTACCTTCTCAGCGACAGCTTCAAACTTTCCTTGTTCACTACGATAAACAATATCTGGTCTATCAATACGAGCAATCGGTTTATTGGTTGGAATAATGACGACATCCATACCATAAATTGCACGAAATTCATCTTCTTCTGTCTTTGCCGTCCCTGTCATACCAGCAATTTTTTTGTACATACGGAAATAGTTTTGGAAGGTAATCGTCGCTAAAGTTTGGCTTTCCTTTTCAATGGTTACGCCTTCTTTAGCTTCAATTGCCTGGTGTAAGCCTTCACTATAACGGCGTCCATACATCAAACGACCAGTAAACTCATCAACTATGATGACCTCACCATCTTTGACGACATAGTCACGATCTTTTTTCATGATGACTTCTGCTTTTAAAGCTTGGTTAGCATGGTGAAGGACTTCGATATTCGCTTCATCTGTGATATTTTCAATACCTAAGATTTTCTCTAAATGGTTTGCCCCTTCTTCTGTAAGAGAAACATTTTTGAGTTTTTCATCAAAAGTATAGTCTTCTTCTCGTAAGCGTCTCACTACATTTGCCATGACAGCATAAAGCTCTCTTGGCTTAGCAGCCGGTCCAGAAATAATCAATGGGGTTCTTGCTTCATCAATCAAAATAGAGTCAACTTCGTCGACGATAACGTAATTAAGATCTCTTTGAACCATATTATCTAAGTGATTGACCATATTATCTCTTAGATAGTCAAAACCAAATTCATTATTGGTCCCATAAGTAATATCACAATCATAAGCTGACTTACGTGTTTGATAATCTAAACCATGTATAATTAGACCTACACTTAATCCTAAAAATTCATACACTTGCCCCATTTGTTCCGCATCACGAGAAGCAAGATAATCATTGACAGTAATAACATGAACGCCTTTGCCTGTTAGTGCATTGAGGTAAACTGGTGCTGTCGCCACTAAAGTCTTACCTTCCCCAGTTTTCATTTCAGCAATGCGACCTTGATGAAGAATGATACCACCCATGAGTTGAACATCAAAATGTCTCATGCCTAAGACACGTGAAGACGCTTCTCTCATAACGGCAAAAGCTTCATTTAAAATATCATCTAAGGTTTCACCCTTTTCTAAACGTGCCTTGAATTCATCTGTTTTACCACGAAGCTCTTCATCAGAAAGTGCCTTCATCTTATCTTCTAAGGCATTAATTTGAGCCACACGTTGCTCTAGTCGCTTGACATCTTTTTTATTATCATCAAAGAATTTCTTGATAAGTGTATCTATTCCCATATTATCATCTCTTTCATTTCATTTACATTTTTACCAACTATCATTATACATAAAATAACACTTATGTGCAATGTCTTATCTAAACAACCCCCCGCTCCCTTACCACAAAGAAAGCAATAAAATAATAATCTTTTAATATACCATCTTATTACCTTACTATTACCTGTATAAAACTCCATCAAACAGGGTATTATTTATATAGATTTTACCTAATCGCTTATTCATTTTGACAAATGTATTATTTCATCTTGACAAACCGTTTCTTTTTATGGATAATATAAATACATTTAATGATAGAGAGGATGATTGATTATGAACCTACAATTAAGAGGTAAGAATACTGAAGTCACCGAGGGACTTAGAAGCTACGTCGAGAAACGTTTTGCTAAGTTAGAAAAGTATTTTACCCGTGAAATGACTGGTACGGTTACTCTAATCATCGAACGTAACGAGCATATTAT
>CALIQN010000021.1 GCA_938044045.1 uncultured Peptococcaceae bacterium | reverse complement strand
TTTTCCATTTTATACCTCACAAATATTTTATTTTTACATATTAACTAGAGTATTCTAGTAATCTACATACCTACACATATTATACTATTTTCAATATTTAAGCAACTAAAAAGGTGGGATAGTCGTCAATATTTCGAGTGTAGAATAAATGAGGAAATAATTGACCATTAAAATATTCTAAAAATTGTAGCAAGATATGAAATTAGAAAATATGTACAGTAAGGATGTAGTGGTTTATCTCTATAGTAGAGGTATAATGTGGCTATTTAAATATTTTTAAAAAATTTGAAAAAGAAGTTGACATATTAAAAATTCGATGTTAAACTTATACTTGTATCAGATACGAGAACAAGTCGGGAAGTTATATTAGAATAATTTTAGAAAAAGACAGTTAAAGGAGAAAAATATGGATACAAAATTTTCAGTAGCATTACACATACTAATATATATTTCAGAAACAGATAAGGTAGTTTCTTCGGAGCTACTAGCTAAAAGTGTTAACACAAATAGTAGTCACATTAGAAAGATTCTGGCAGTGTTAAAAAAAGGTGGACTAATAGAAAGTCAACAAGGAAAAACTGGAATAACATTGGCAAAAGAGCCTAAAGACATTACATTATCAGAAATTTATCAAATCATTTATCCTGATAAATACTTAGTAAATATCCATGAAGGTGCTAATAAAGAATGCCCAGTTGGTTTAAATATCGAAAATTTATTACAGCCAGTATTTAATGAAGCACAAGAAGCTTTTTATAAAAAACTTGAAAGTAAAACATTAGAAAAATTAATTAAAGAATTATACATAATAGGAGAAAAATAAACAATGAAAGCAGCAGTACACACAAAATATAATAAAAATAATATAGAACTTGAAATTAGAGAAGTAGCAGTACCTACAATAAATGAAAATGAAGTGTTGGTAAAAGTTAAAACAGCGGGAGTAAATCCACTAGATAATATGATTTCTCGTGGGGAAGTTAAGATTATCGTACCTTATATACTTCCACAAATTGCTGGGAATGAAGTAGTGGGTATTATTGAACAAAAAGGAAGCAATGTAGGTGATTTTGAAATAGGAGATAGAGTATTCTCTAGACTACCGTTAGATAAAATCGGAGCATTTGCAGAGTATGTAGCAATAAATCAAGATGATATTGCTAAAGTACCAGACTATTTAACAGATGAAGAAGCTGCTGCAGTTCCATTAACAGCATTAACAATTATGCAAGCTTTAGAACTTATGGGAGCAGAATCAGGAAAAACAATCTTCATCTCAGGTGGAACAGGTGGAGTAGGTGGTATGGCTATTCCAATCGCTAAAGCAAAAGGTCTGATAGTAATCACTAATGGTAGTGTAGAAAACAAAGAACGTGTTGAAAAATTAGGTGTTGATCAGTTCATCGACTATAAAACAACAGATTACACTAAAGTACTAAAAGATGTTGATTATGTACTTGATACTTTAGGTGGAGCAGAAACAGAAAAACAAATGACTATTATGAAATCTGGAGGTAAATTAGTTTCATTAAGAGCTATGCCAAATGGAAGTTTTGCTAAACGTATGAATCTAGCTTGGTGGAAACAATTTACCCTAGGATTAGCTGGAAGAAAATTCGATAAAATGGCGAATAAATATGGAGTATCGTATGATTTTATCTTTGTAGAATCAAATGGAAAACAGCTACAGGAAGTTGCTGATATTTTTGAAACCTTACAAATCAAACCATCGATAGATACTGTTTACACCTTTGAAGAAGTTAATCATGCCTTAGATAAGGTTGCCAATGGACGCTCTAAAGGTAAAACCATTATTACAATATAAGAAAATAAATAAGTGAAACTATAGTCAAGTATTGATTTGAGGAAAGGATAAAGATGGCATTTCAAGCAGTTAGTCAATTGCCTTTTGAGGTAAAAGAAGCGATAAAAAAACGTGTTAGTGTACGCAGTTTTGAGGAAAAGGCATTAACGGTAGAAGATAAAAATAAACTCATGGATTTTAATAATGGTCTAACCAATCCATTTGATGTCAATGTTAGGGTGCAGTATATCAGCAAAAATTCTGGTGCAGACAATGTCAAACTTGGCACCTATGGTACCATTAAAGGTGCCAAAGACTTTCTGGCAGTGACTGTAAAAGATGAGCCCTTTGCTATGGAGGCAGTGGGCTATCAATTTGAAAATTTAGTATTGTATGCTACTGATATGGGGATAGGCACCGTATGGCTAGCAGCGACATTTAGCAGAAAAAATTTTGAAGATGCCATGGAAATACGTGAGGATGGCTTATTTCCATGCATTTGTCCCATTGGTTATCCATCTAAAAAACGCTCACTTCTTGAAAAAGTGACAAGAGTTGGTCTTGGGTCAAAGAAAAGAAAAGCATGGGATCAGTTGTTTTATCTGCAAGATTTTACCAAACCAATGACTCAAGCAGATGCCGGAGAGTATGAGCTGGCGCTTGAAATGCTGAGATTAGCCCCTAGTGCAACCAATGCTCAACCTTGGGCAGTTGTTAAGGAAGGCAAGTATTATCATTTCTTTTGTCATTACAAGAGCAGTATAGGCGATGATATGAAAAAGATAAAACACTTGGATCTTGGTATCGCCTTAGCACATTTTCATCAGACGGCAATGAGTGATGGATTAGGTGGAGAATTTGAACTAAAAGCAATCAATTTCCCTGTTCCGGAGCAGATGCATTATGTCATATCCTATCTATCAAATTAAGCATTAAAACATAGATGTTTATTATTTTAAGTCTATTGGGGAGAAATCCTCGGTAGGCTTTATTTTTTGTATTTTCAATACTATGACAAGAATAGATAGGCTAAGCTATTGAGATAAAAGCTTGCAGATTTCTTTGTAGCGACTTATTCTTATCTAGATGGTATTAATTACCTGTATCACAGAAGAGATTCATGTATGTAAGTAAGGATGATGAGACTAGAAAGGGTGGGTATTACTGTGACTGAACTAAGGCAAATACATGATTTTGCCATCAAATGGGCTGATAAGTTTCGTGATCCAAGCATCAATCCTATAGCGATAGGTAATCACACTATGGCGAATGATTGTGCTAGACTTGGATTTAAGTGGGAGGATGCTCATGTCTTTTCTGAAAAATATGGTCAAGCAAGCAATGATTATAAGATTTTGGATCAAATCATTGATGCTATCACAGATATTGCCTTACTTGGGTCTGCGATTTATGCACAATGCAGGTATTTTAGTCATCAAGCGTATATTAGAGAAGAGACTTTGGCACAAGAAAATCGCTGGTGGTTTATCTTGGCACTTAGTCGATTAGCAGTGCTTTCTGGGGAGAATCCTTTTGTCTTTCAAGGTACCTTAAAAGAACTTGCTATTTTATCAGATGAGATTCCTAGGCAACTTATGGTAGGGGTAGACGAGGAGGAAAAGCAACACCTTATTATTGATCATGAAGGATGGGTGTGGTTTTTAGGCTATAGTTTCAGAAAAAGCAACTTTTATGAAACGACACGAAAAAAGAAGTTCAAGATTCAAAAAATGGCGCTAGAGCGTTTATTTGACGCATTTACAGCGTATTTTAGTAAGCCTTATAATGAAGTGTTTGCTTTAGAAACTGGTAATTGGATATTGGAGCTGACCAATACAGAGGGGAAGACCTATAGATTTCGTGGCGCACTATGTGCCAATTTTGAGTATAAAGGGATAGATTTGTCAGATCTTGTACGTCATACGGTTTGGATAGATGGCTTGTATGTATTTGATGGTCATATCGAGCTAGATGCTATCACTAGACTGACACTGGATTATCAGAGGATGAGGACAATCGAGCAAAAAAACGAGGTAGAAGGGTACAAATCAGATGTTCCAGTATGGGACTATAATGAGCATCTGATAATTGATAGGGCGACGGCAACCCTTGAATATATTCAAAAAAATATTGGGACAGGCTGTAATATTTTTCATAGATATGAGCTTGCGGACAGTATTGAAAGTTTACTAAAAGAGATTGCTGTGCAAGACCTCTTCACCAATATTGAAGGCGATCCCAGTGATGTGATTGATACATCAAATGAAATACAAGAATATAAAATTACAATAGACTACGAGAAAAAACCACAACGTATCATCGAGGGGAGCTATGATAAAAATGGTCTTCCAGATGATTTTTCAGCGTTTATAGAAACAGTAGATTCTTTTGTTCATCTTTATGATAGAGGAGAGATTTTTGATCCCTTTGTTTATGGTCAAGTAAAACGCCGTCAATCGGATTACATTTTTTGCAGTGTTATCTTCGATAGAGGCTATAAGCACTATTACTATCTAACAGATGATGAGGGTATAGCAGTTGGGGATTTTGTCATTGTTCCAGCAGGCCGAGATAATCATGAAGCAGTTGTAGAGGTCGTGGCTGTTGAATATTTTAGTAAAGAAAATGCACCACTACCTGTGGAAAAAACCAAGAAAATCCTTCGCAAATACATTTATGAGGGTGATGATTGACTGGATTAAGTGGTAGTTGATAAGGTGTGTTGAATAGGAAGGTGTGAAATGACACTAGAAGTTGGCAAAACGTATCGCATCAAAAAAGCCTTGTTTACCTTCAAAGAGGGCGAGTTGTGGACTTTAGTAGATAAAGGTGTATTGGCATATTTTGGCGAACATCATTTCGTCTTTATCAACGAGAAAAAGGAAAAGCGCACTTTGGTGCTCTATGATGGCTCAGATGAGGAGATGGAGGTTTATCGCCATTTTGAAGAATATTTTGAAGAGACTGAAGCTATCGAGTGAACCACTTCAAGAACTCAATAGTTTGGTATTAGCAATACGATAAGGAGCATAAAAGCATGAAAATAGAGCAATATCCTACTTGGCTAGAGGGGCATATCAAGGATGGTCTAGAGGAAAAATCTATGGTAACTCTGTGTTCAAGTACTGGCAACGAATGGCTTGAAGTGTGGTACTATGGGGAGCTATTTACCATAGCAGGTGAGGCGCAACCTTATATTGTAGATAGTGATGAGGCGCCGGCGCTAGTGGTAGCACATGATAGAGACACTGGCGAGAACTTTGTTATTTTTGATGGTGGGCGCCATGGTTATGACAATATGTTTTGTGATGAACATGATTTGGTAGCCTTAGAAAATCGTCCTCTCAAGCGCTATGAAATGCCAGCCTCTAAACTTGTAGTAGCGCTAGGCTATAGTATTAACTATGAGGATGAAAAAGATAGTTTTGATATAGATGAGCGTGATATGGTAACCTTGGTAAATGGAGACTCCATCCCTTGGAAACAGGTTAAGCGAGATGGTATTGACTATATTGCGCTTTTTTGTGTGGATGAAAAAGGTAAGAAAATTCAGATTTTAGATATAGAACTGGCATAAAGCTGATAATTGAAGTCAGTGTGTCATAAGGGGGAGGAGAATATGTCAAGATTAGGAATGCTATATGCCTTAGAGGAAGATGAGGTTCAAAAGCTTTGCAAAGTACCAAGTGAAGAAAGGTATGACTATATGTTGGAAGAAATAGAAGAGGCGTTATTTGGCAGTGTGCGGAGCTGTGAATTAGACAAGGCTTGGGAAGGTATCCAGTATTGTCTAGGAAATGGTGTATGGTGTGAGGATAATAGTGTTCCGACGAATATTATCTTTGGTGGTGAGATACTCACAAAAACAGAGGATGAGATGATAACCTTAAAATCTTATGAAGATGTTGGTGAAATTGTGGCTTATCTTCGCCAAAATCCTTTACAAGAACTGATTGAAAAAAATTTTTGGCAGATTCAAGATGAGGACTTTCCCTATAAAAATGATGAGGGACTAGAGCATACTTTGGGATGGTGTGAAGGGATTCTTGAGTTTTATGAAAATGCACTCAAAGAAAAGCTTCAAGTGATTTTTACCGTTGACTTCTAAACACTAGCTTATGGCTAAAGCATAAAAAAATAATTATGGAAAGGAAAGATAATCTTGGACGAAAATAGAAAAAAATGGTTATTACTTAAAATCACTAGCATAGTATTATTTTTTGCAGTATTTCTAATGCTTTTTTACACTATGCTCCATAGTGATGATAATTATACAGCGATTGAATTTGAGGGGAAAAGATTTGGCAATAGCATATTTTATGAGTATGATGGAAAGCTCTACGCACTAATTCCAAGTGGTGGTTATTACCTCGTAGAAGATGCAGACCTCAGTACATTTAGATTACTCAATCCTGGTGAGTATTATGATACTCATGTTGGTGTGGATAAAAATGATGTTTACTTTGGTAATACGAAAATTAAGGATTTAGACCCTAAATCAGTGCGTGCAATTGGCAAGGGTTACTATAGTGATGGCAAGAATAGTTATTTTTGCTCGGTGCTTTCAGAGAGAAATCCTGACCTTTCAGTCCTTATGGAAGCGTTTCAAATTATGCTTTATAGTTTTTCTAAGGATAAGAAACCGCAGGCCTATATTTATCCCTATCAAAAACTGGACACAGAAAAAACCATTAAGCCATTTAATTCTATGATATTTTTTGCAACAGATGGCACACAGATTTATTATAAGGGTAAAGCACTTGAAAATGCTGATAAAGAGACCCTAAAGGCAGTATCGGAAACAGGAGAGTATTTTTGTGATAAAACCAATGTGTATTATCAAAATACGCTTTTGCCAATTAAAAATACTGGAGATTTGACCCTTGTTTCTGTCAGTCAAGGTGATGATTTCCTATATGATAGAAAAAATGGTGAAGTTTTTCATGGTACCTATAGATTGGATGAAAAATCTGCACCCTATGAAATTATCGGAAACAATAGTGCGCATAGCTATAATTTAATATTTGTTGCTCGTGATGGTGTGTATTTCTACAATTCAAAAACCAAGAAACAAGAAAAAATAGGGGATAATGACTTTAAAGGAAAAATCAAGCATTTAACCGACACGGTATTTTGTGATGACGAAAATATGTACTTTCTCCATGCCTTTGAAACCTTTAGTCGCACCAAATCTAATGGGCAAAAATTATATTCAAAGAATACAGAAGTGGTGTATTTTGACCAAAAAGAGGGTTGGAAAAAAATAAAAGATATTGGTCTAGGTACTTTTGGCTCCGTTTGGACTAAAAATGGGAAATATTATTATTTTGATAGTTTAGGTAACGAGCAACTGGTCAATGATACGGTGTTTGAGATTATTGATAAAGATGCATTGACTGAGTTATTATCAGATGCCGATCAAATCAATGTTGATAGGCTAAGAGAACTTATCGACCAGAAAAAAATGCAAGCACTTTCTGGAGAAGTCCAGTTAACGGCAACTGTACGATATGGACTACCTAAATATAGCTATCTATTATTTATTGTACTGGTGCTTGTCCTTAGAAAAGGTATTAGGGTGTATAGAAAGAAAAAGGCAGAACAAGCTTATACAAGAGGTGATTCACTTGATGAAGGGAAGATGACAGTTTCTCAATCATTCAATCCAATCCTAAACGCCTATGACAAAGCCTTACTGCTCCTTCAGCAGAAATCAGATAGACTGGATAAGATGGACTGGCATACCTCAGAAGAGGCAGAAAAAATTATGGCTGGGTATGATGAGATACAAAATGAGTTGATGACCTTGATTCAAACAACGGCACAATACTGCCCTTGTCATGAAAAGCTCAATTCTGCTATCATACAACTCGCCTTATGGAGTGGTTGTGCTGAAGAAATAGAAAGAGGAGAGCGTTTTTGTGCGGAGCTGTTATCTTCTCAGTTGATTACAGAAGAACAAGAGCAGTTATATCTCGATAATGTTAATAGACGGCAAGGCTAGCATAAGGAAAATTGACATGAATGTTTTACTACAGAAAATAAACATAGAAAAGCAAAGTGTCAACAGAGAACTTTTCTTTGCGATAGGGTTTTGTCCGGAAATAGGTAAGCACTTGCTCTGTGTCCATATTTCATGGATTGCAGGTTATGACCGATATTATGCCCTTGATGATGGTGATGTCAAATGGTATGAAACGGCACAAGAGGTGTTTTGTAAAAAATATGAAAAAGAAATCAAAGCTTACCGAACCAAGCGCTTTATTGGTGCAGGGGCATTAAGAGATTATGATTTTAGTGTTTTGCCTGATGAGGTACTAAAGCGATTGAATGGCTATCCTAGCTTTAAAGGCTACTACCATAAAGATGGACTACTGTATGCTCAAGTTAAGATAGAAGATAAGTACTTTTTGCTACCACCAATTTTTGATGACCAGCAAATGTGTACTAGGGACTAAAAATGATTATTGGGGGAATATGATGAGTTTCTATAATTTCATTCAGAGAATTCTATTTAACACCTATGAAGAATGGTACATGAAAAGCCCTCTTTCCAATCATCATGGTTTTCACATTGTGGGTATTGATAACTCACTTAAAGCCATGCGAGATGGTTATATGATGTACACAGAAATACGCCCACCACAGGCTATAAAAGGGTGTACCGCTATGAAGGCTGTTGTTGGCAGAAGTGACGATTTGGTCGATCTCTATCTAAAAATCGATGGCAAAACCTATTGTATTTCTGATTTAAGCTACGATGAGACTGTGCAGATGATGCGATTATTTGTCAAAAAATCACTACTTCCAGAAGGACAAACCTATACAGAAGTTTTAGAAAGTGATAATGAAAAGTTGCAGACTACCTTTGCTGAACTATCCGAACTTTTGATAAGGGATGAAAAGTATACAAAAATTTTTCTAAAAAAAGTACAGCCCAAAACGCTAGAGGCCATCGAAAAAGCATGGTTTAGCCTTTATGAAGTCCTATTGTATAAAAAAAGGGCAGTAGAGCTGGATTGGAAAACTGAAAAAGAGGATTTTATTTTTGCCCTTAAGAAATTGGATACAGATTTAACCTTGGAAATAGACGAAGCCAGTCTAGATGAGAACGAAGGCATTTATAAATGGAGCGAAGTCGTGAATACTCTATGGACAGACCATGTTTTGACAGCCATGGATACTGGCTCCGATAGCTATGTGCTGATGATTCTCACTAAGGAAGATTTTGAGCGCGCTAAAGCCTATGCAAGAACACTCTTGCATAGGATAGCACCTGCTGAAGAAATGTGAAATAGAAAATTGCTGTTGAGATGCGAGTACGTTTTTTACAACTATATTTGCAGGATAAAATTCAGAACATATGGAGAGAAAACATGACAGACTTATTTTTATTATTGATACCAATAGGTGTCATTCTACTGAGTTTAGGGATTAAGCATACCATTCGTTTTGCTAAAACTGAAATCATCTACGAACTGCCTTTTCTTGAAAAAGAGGGTGTTTTTACCCTCTCCCATGAGGGAAATTATGGGTTATGGCTTAGTGGACAACAGTTTAGGAAGGCACCACTGGGCGAATTTGGTCTTAGTCTTATCAATCAAGAAACCAAGCAGAGGATTCCTTTGTCAGCAAGCCTTATGCGTACGACGGTAACTGGGGTTAAGATGGCAAGAATGAAGCTTTATTCATTTTGGGCAGAGGCAGGTACCTATAGTATTTCCTTGACGGGTGAAAGTGGCTTGAGAGATAGAATAGAAGGTACTATTGCCAATACAATAATTAAGCAGCCTGTAGATTATAGTTTATTCTCGATTCAAGTGCGTGAGGATAGCTCTAGCTACCTAATGATAGGCGGTATCTTGGCGATAATATTAGGGTCAGCCATGATTGGTTTGGGGAGTATCCTGCCCTTTGTTTTATAAGCTAGAACAGTAATTTAAGAGCTATCAGCGATATCATAATTATATTAATAGTGTCAAAAAAATGACGTCTATTGCTTAGTGATTTTACCAAGTAATAGACGTCATTTTAAGATAGAAGAATAAGGGGGCTAAGAAGAAAAATGACATTTTATATTGCAGAAGAAGGCAAAGTGATAAATATTGGTTACGAAAACACAACAATTGCCTATTATGGCAGTGAGATAGACTTAACCTATGAAACAGAACCGCCACATGGTGATGGGATTTTTTCTGCAAGACTACCATTATTGGATAAGGTACTTCCCTTTTGGCTTTATGGTAGGAATTTGGTCTTTTTAGATGCCTATTATTTACTGGCAGAAATGGTTAAAAAAGGTACTTGGTCTCCGATTACAAGTGTGCTGATTAACATTCATACGGGAGAATATGCCAATTTAGGTCATTGGTATAATCATATCATTATAAAAACAGTAGGGGTTGAATTACAAAATGATGATGATGGAAAAACTTTGATATTGAAAAATGTTAATAATTTGACGTGGCTATAGGGGGTGCTAGAGCGCTATTGTAACTTATATTACCTTGAAAAGAGGATAACATTCGTTTATAATTCAGACTCCAATATGATTACGCTGGTAATATATTCACAAGGCAGTAGTATATGAGCTTTACTTTGATACATACAAACGTTACTGGGATTCTAATTTCTATCTTTTTGTCAAGGAAAAGGGGAGGATTAGTGTTGGTAAGGATACAAGTATAGCAGTGTCATTTTATGTTGGTAGTAGAAAAAAGCATTGAGAGACTGATGGGTTTAAGATGCTAATCTTAATTTTTTAAGGAGAGAGATGATGAAGCGTAAAGGTTTATTTGCCAAAGCATTGGCAGTCATAATTATGTTAAACCTTGTTCCACAAAGTATTGTTCCTACTTATGCAGAAATGATGGCAGATGATGTTGCCATGGTTAGCGAGGCAGGAGGGGATGGTACAAATGTTTCAACTGAGGCTTTCTCCCCAGGGGGAACTGACACAACGATAGAAACGAGCGTTGAGCCTGCTACAGTAGAGACAAATGAAGCAGTTGTGGCCAATACAGAGCAAGTCGCACCTACAGATAACACAGGTGTAGCTCAGGCTAGCCCTAGTGTAGCTGTTACTGATACACAGCAAGGTGTGGTAGCTGCTCCTGCTAATGGTATGGATACAGCTGTACCTAATCAAAATGAAGGCACTGATCGTTCATTAGATGCTGGGTTGACTGCTGAGGGTGCTGCTTCTGTTACCAAGATAGAAGATGAAGCAACACAAACAGAAAACCAAGAGGCCCTAACACCAGCCTATTCTTATACTTATACTGCGCCTGATGGTATAGTGGCGATTAAGATTGATGCACCAGAAGGTGCTTTTCCAGAAGGGGTACAAGTCAATATCGAAAAGGTAGCTTCTGAAAAGATTGTTGATGCGATTAAGAATGCTTCGACAGTTGAAGACCTTAGTGCTGCTGATGTTGTTGCTTATGATTTTGACTTTTACAAAGATGATGAGCATCATATCGAACCTAAAAAGGCAATTTCAGTGACCTTCCAAAATGTGGCCATCGGAGAAGACAAAACAGTCTCTGCTTTCCACCTTGAAAATGAGACAGCTCAAGCTGAAGCGGTCACTGTGACCAATGTCGATGATGCTACTGGTGCAGTTCAAGTGCAGGCTGCTGACTTTTCTATTTACGCCATTGTTAGTACACCGGCAGCGACTACAGATGGCAAAATCTGGATAGATAATGATACATCAACAACCTATAACACCATCAATGATGCAGTCAATGCTGCTAGCAATGGTGCAACCATTCACATTCAAGGGAAATTTGGTGAAAATGGCACAGCAGCAACAGGTGCTGAAATTACTAAAAATATCACCTTGGACATTGCTGGCGATACTACTATGGTTGGTAATAACAATATTGATGGGATTACACTTGCAAGTGGTAGTAAGCTCCGTGCGAGTAATGGCAGCACTCTCACGATGAGTGAATTTAGAACAGCACTCACCGTTGCAAGCGGTGCTGAGATCAACGATGGGACATATATTTTTACCAACAATAAATCAACGACTCGTGGTATCAATATCCAAGGGAGTGTCAAAGGTAGCACTGGACGTGACAGTGTCATCATCAAAGCCAATGACAAGGCTGAAACCAACTTCTATTCTGGCAATGCTACTTTTGAAAATGCAACGATTGAAGTCACTTCCCAAACATGGACTTGGAAAGATGCTAGTCCATTAAATCTTAGAAATGTTTCTATGACCCTTTCTGGCTTTGGCCAAGGCTACTATGTACAGGATGGATCGATTATTGATTCTTTCCTTGAAATGAAAGACCCTGGTCTAAGATGGGGCTTTATACGTTATGGTTCAACAGGGATTGCCTTTCAAGGTAATGGCGCTGTGATTAGTGGCTCGACCATCCAGTTAGATTATGGTTCAAATGCTGGGCTTTCTATCGGTCTTAACAATGCAGCAACTGCAATGACCATTGAAAATTCTACCCTAGATTTTAGAAATGGTGGTACAGGTGGATTTAATGTTAACACTGGTGACATCACATTAAGCAATACGACTATCAAAGGTGATGGTAGAAATAATGGTGCGTTATATGGCGCTCAAAATAATGGTAAGATCACAATCACAAACAATAGTTTAGTTGAGACCCCTGGCACAAGAAATGCAGACAATGGTCTTGGACAAAGACCAGACAACTATGTTGTTGTGGGTGGTTCTTTCCTTATCAAGCATGCAGAAGATTATCAGGGTGGTGCGGCGATTCCAACCAATGGTACGGCAAATGGAAATGAAAAATTAGACTATGTTACTTTGGCTGATCCTGCATTGACTCAAGTGACAGTTTTAAATAGTCTAGGCAACACTTATACCTATACTGTTGCAAATGCTTCTAGTGATGGTAAAAAACACATCTTTGCACCGACTAATAAAGTAGTCTTTGATGTTAATTCTGCTACAGGTGCCTTTGCAGATGGGACAAATACCACAAAGAGCAGAAAGACTGTTCGTGGTAATACGTTGGATTTGCTTGAAGGCAATGGCATTCCAGCAGATCCAACCAATACAAACACAGGCTTGACTTTTGTTGGTTGGTACTATACTGATGCTAGTGGCGCAGAACAACCCTTTACTTTAGGCACTCTTGTTACAGCCGATATGACGGTTAAAGCAAAATGGAATACTCAGCAGACCATCACTCATACTGGTACACTTGAAGGGGACATCCTCATAGGAGGAGACACTGAACACACTGCAGTGAAAGATGTCAATGCAGGTGATGTCCTTGAGTTTACGAGTCGATTTAATCTTCGTCCGTTTAAAGACCAAATTCAGACAACGAGTACTCAGCTTGGTGGTGCACCAAATACGATTCCTACTGAAAATATCCAAAGTAAATTTAAAACGGTTTTGATTTTCCCTAGTGGTTTAACTTTGCCAAATACAGTAACGGCAACTTTGACCAACAATGATCTTTTTGAAATTACCAATACTGAAAAAACTGGCAATCAAGTGACAGTGACGATGGCTTTGAAAAAAAATTATGCAAACTTTGCTGATCTTTTAACTGACGTCACTGCACTGCCGGATAGTCTTGAGATTGCAGTACCTAATGTTAGCGTTTCTAATACAGTAGCAGATATGGCACAATTGACGACCAAGGGTACTGTGACAGGTACTTTTAGTGGCAAAGTGACCACGGCAACGGGTGATCGTCAGCTTTATGATATGCAGTGGACAGCTGTTCAAACGCCAAATGGTAAGGATGTCATTCAAGATGCATCTGATGATACAACGATTCAATACACTATCAAGGTAGCAAATCGTACAGTATTGGCAAGTGAGGAAACCATCTATGGCGACCTTTTGATTGGAGAAGATACAGGTCATGACGATGGTTACAGGGTTTATCCAGAGGATGTGCTAACCTTCACAGGTAGACTTTATATTTCTCCAATTAAAGATAAAATTAATGCTTTAAGGGCAAGATATACTGGTGACATCACTCAGATTACGACTGAGGATATTGCAAGCCAATTTGTTGCTACCCTAAATGTGGGAAATGGGCTAACGATTGATGATAATGTGACAGCGACTTTGACTGATAATGATGTGTTTAAAATTGATAGCACAGTTAAAAATGGCAATATTGTCACTGTGACCATGTCACTCAAGAAAAATTATGCAAACTTCGATGCATTATATAATGATGTTAACGCTGTACCAGATATTTTAAATATGAATATAGGTGGTGTCATTGTAGATGCTTCGGTTACACCTGGTAGATTTTATAACGTTGTAGGCACTGTTGATGGTACCTTTACAGGGAAAGCGACAGCACCATCCGGAAAGTCTGAACTTTATAATTTTAAATGGAAGGCAATACAACTTCCAGAAGGCAAAAGTTTTATCCAAAATATTGATGATGAAGTTTCAATTGAGTATCCGGTATACACTGTTGAAAGACCGACAGTAATCAGTTCCAATGAAAACTTGTATGGCGATATTCTAATCGGAGAAGATACTGAGCATACAGCTTTACATGATGTCAATGTTGGTGATAGTTTTACCTACACTGGTAGGCTCTATATTGCGCCAATTAAAGATAAGATTAATGGACTAAAAGCCACTTATTCTGGCGATGGTAGCCAAATTGTTACAGCAGATATTAAAAGTAGCTTTACCACGACTTTGACCGTTCCAAATGGCTTGACCTTACCTAATAGTGTCACAGCGACTTTGACAGACAATGATCTTTTTAAAATTGATAGCGTGGTCAAAAATGGTAATGATGTTAAAATCATCATGTCTTTAAAGAAAAATTATGGTAATTTTGCTGATCTTTTTAATGATGTGATTGCCGTACCAGACAGTTTGAATGTAGATATACCTGGTATTACAGTAGAAAATACAAATGCACATGGTACCCAGTTGACCGCAAAAGGTACAGTGACAGGTGCGTTTACAGGTAAAGCAACTTCACCATTAGGAAAAGTTCAGCTCTATGATTTTAAATGGACAGGGATTCAAATCCCAGATGGAAAAGACTTTATTCAACCTGTAAGTGATAATGATACCATTCAGTACACTGTCAAGATTTTAAATCAGACAGTATTAAATGCAACAGAGACCTTGTATGGTGACATCTTAATAGATGAAGATACTGAGCATACAGCCTTACACGATGTCAATATTGGTGATGTCTTAACTTATACAGGTAGGCTTTATGTTGCACCAATTAAAGATAAAATCAATGCCCTAAAAGCACGATATACAGGTGATACCAGTCAGATTGTCACAGAGAATATTAGCAGCACCTTTACGACATCTTTGATTATTCCAACTGGACTAATTATGCCAGATACCGCTACAGCTACCTTGACGAATAATGATTTATTTAAAATCACTAGCGTAGTCAAGTATGGTAATAGCATAAGAGTGACTATGGATCTAAAGAAAAACTATACAAATTTCTCTGATTTATATAATGATGTGATGTCTGTACCAGATACTTTAGATGTTGAGATTCCAAATATTACAGTTTCTGGATCAAATGTAGATGCTACAAGACTTACTGTTAAAGGTAGTGTTGATGGTACCTTCCTTGGCAGAGCGACAGCACCATCTGGAAGATCTGAAGTCTATGGTTTTAGATGGGTGGCAGAACAGCTCCCAGCAGGTAAGGACTTTATTCAACCTGCTACAGATAATCGCTCTATCCAATACACCGTCAAAGTCAATAAACCAACGACACTTAGAACGGAAGAAAATTTGTATGGTGATATTTTAATCGGAAATGAAACTGAACACTTTACGGTTTATCCAGTGACTGCAGGTAGTACACATGCTTATACAGGACGTTTGTTCGTGGAGCCTATTAAGCAAAAGATTACTGCTCTAAATGCACAGTATGGTGGCAATCCTGAGCAAGTCTTGACTGAAAACATCGCTAGCACCTTTACAACCAAGCTAGCGATTCCAAGTGGATTAATCATTCCAAATACAGTCACTGCGAACTTGACAGCAAATCCATTGTTCCAAGTGAGTAATGTGACAAAGTCTGGTCAAAATATCATTGTGACAATGACTTTAAAGAAAAACTATACGAACTTTGCCGATCTTTTTAATGATGTCATCGCAGTACCAGATAGCCTAGATCTCACAATACCAAATCTCCAAGTCGATCCTACGACTGCTGTAGGGACGAGATTGACTGTTGTGGGTACAGTAAATGGCGTATTTACAGGAAAAGCAGTCAGCCCATCAGGTAGTACGCAAATTTATGACTTTAAGTGGCAAGCTGTCCAGACAGATGATGGACGAGACTACATTCAGTCAAGCACTGATCATGATACAATTCAGTTTACTGTTGAGGTATTGCCAAAGATACCACTCGATCCAAATGATACAACAGGTGGCATCGAAATGATTAAGATCCATGTTCATAAAACATGGGTAGGCAATACAGGCAATGAAGCAATTGTTGAAATCTACAGGGATTCTGAGCTGATTAGAACAGCAAGGCTCACTAGTGCAAACAATTGGAGACAGGTATTTGAATTCTTGCCAAAATTTGATTTTGCAGGAAATGTCATCACTTACCAAGTCAAAGAACGTGATATTTATGGCTACCGATCTGAAATCAAAAGAAATGATGATGGTAGTTATGAAATCATCAATACTTGGACATCTGGTGATAATGGCGGCGGCACCCCAGGTGGTAACAACAATAATGGCGGTGGCACCCCAGGTGGTAACAACAATAATGGCGGCGGTACCCCAGGTGGTAACAACAATAATGGCGGCGGTACCCCAGGTGGTAACAACAATA
>CALIQN010000020.1 GCA_938044045.1 uncultured Peptococcaceae bacterium | reverse complement strand
AAAATTGGTGACCACATAACGATCAATAGGTAGACTGGTGAGCATTTGTACTTCTTTGATGGTATTTTCAATCCCACCTTCACCATAGGAAGCATTGATTTTTTTGACAACACGTGGGGCATTACTCATGGTATCCCTAGGGATACTGAGCAAATTGAGCTTTTTATTGATACTATCAAAAGAAAGTAAGACGATGGTATCGGCATTGGTTTCTTCTTTGTCGATACCGACACAAAGGATATTATAAGTGCCTGGATTTAAGGTAGTGTCTACTTTTTCATTACGCTCAGAAGAGGTCTTTGATGAGCTGAGCCCCTCAGGCAAGATGGTAACAAAGGTTGCTAAGGTTGCTGTGGAGAGGAGGCAAGTCAGGACAAGTAGGGCAACAAAATAGCGTAGGATTTTCATAATCGTCTCCTTGAAATTTGGTGTAGTTGATCTAAGTAAGTTTTATAAGCTGAGGGAAAAGGATAGCTTGTTTCAATCTCTTCTAAACTAGCCCAAGTCCCTTCATAGTCATCGCTATTTATAATAACATAGTAGGCCCTCATGTGCCATATTATGTGGGTAAAAATATGTTTGGCTTTGCCTAAAGATTGAACTTCAAGAGGGTGATAATTTTCTTCTTCTAAAAAAGTTTCTGGCAACTGACCAGTATCAAGGAGATTGATAAATTCCCATAAGCCTGCAAGTAGTCCCTTACTAGGACGACGCTTGATGAGTAACTTACCATCTTGACGAGCAAGGATGAAAATGATACGTTTTTCTTCTTTTTTAGCAGGCTTGCTTTCCTTTTTGGGGTAGAGATGGATGAGATTATCTTTAAAACTTTGGCAGTGTTGTCTGATAGGGCAGTGTAGGCAAAGTGGTGCGCCTTTTGCCAAGCAAATGGTGGCGCCTAAGTCCATCATCGCTTGATTGAAATCGCCAGGGCGATGGCTAGGGACGTAGGGCGTGATAATCTGTTCATACTGCCCATAGCTTTTGGTTGTATTGGTGGGATAGGAAAGACAGAGCAGTCTAGCAAAGATACGCATGAGATTGCCATCAATGGCAGGCCTTCTTTCACCAAAGGCAATAGAGGCAATCGCTCCAGCAGTGTAACGCCCTATACCCGAGAGTTTTTGTAAGGCCTCATAGGTTTCTGGCAATAAGCCATCATGGTAGGTCATGACCTCTTGGGCAGCTTTTTTAAGATGGCTGGCTCGGCGGTAGTAGCCTAAGCCCTCCCAAAGCTTGTGGAGCCTATCGTCAGAGACTTCTGCCAAGGCTTGAATCGTAGGTAAGGCTGTGATAAAGCGTTCAAAATAAGGAATCACTGTTTTGACCTGTGTTTGTTGGAGCATGACCTCACTGACCCAAGTATAGTAAGGATTGTTTTGCTCACGCCAAGGAAGAGGGCGTTTATTTTCGTCATACCAATTTAGTAAATGATCAACTAATAGATGGACTTCATTCATGCCAAGACCCCTTTCCATAATGATTAAGAGTACATTTTAAGCCAATAGCGCCTATTTTTCAAGAAAGGGAAGTGAAGTCACACTGTATTTTATCCTTTGAGGAAGAAGGGAAGAAAACGATGAAAATAATATTGTAAAGTGATATAATGAGGAGGCACTTAAAAAGAGATAGCACCTTTTATAGGGGGATAATAGATGACTAAAGAAGAACGTGCCAAAAGATGGTTTCGTCGTATACCAAATAATGAGGCGATAGCCTTAGAAAAGAAAATGGAAATATGTGCAAAGGAATATAAAGCGGAAGAAAAATCACGGAAAAATAAAAGGATTATTCTTATGTGGGATCCGGACTTGATATTTGATACGAGTAAAAATTATTTCACGGAACATGTGGGAGAAAGGGTTTTAGCGCCCACATGGGGTGGCTATAAGGATAT
>CALIQN010000019.1 GCA_938044045.1 uncultured Peptococcaceae bacterium | reverse complement strand
AAGAGAGAAACAGAGAAGATATAAATTTATCAAAGAAATTTTGTTTATGTCCTTGACAAATCTTTCCAAATGCGTATTCATTTATTGAATGACAAATAAAACAACAAAGCCCCCTGCTATTTTGGTAGGAGGCTTATTTTTTTATGTAAATTTTATAAAAAACAGAAAACAGATCGAGTTGATAAAAATGTCCTCATTTATCAAGGCGCATTTTTCTATGTACTGACAACACACTTCAGTCAAGGGCGAAAAAAAGTAATGTTTACTAGATGTTACTTGTTTTAGTTTATGAATATTTCTTTTAGAAATATTAAAATACAGCTTTTTTTGTTGTACCTTCAGTTACTTAATAGGCATAATCTTATGAAACAAATAAATAATTATGATTTGATAGAATTGTTTAAAAAGATTGAATATTTCATCAATTTAACTTAAACTAGAAACAGAAAAGCGATGAGGGAGGTTATCGTATGGCAAATGGAGTTTTGGTTGATTTGACAAAATGTGTGGGGTGTGGGAGTTGTACAGTAGCTTGTAAATTATACAATCATCTACCATTCAAATCACCAGTAGATCAAAAACACTACTTAACCCATTCAGAGGATGCAAAAACAAATGGTTTTACATGGACAGTAGTACGACATCAAAAAACAAAGGTAGAAGGACACGCAGCATGGCGTTATGTCAAGGATCAATGCATGCATTGCCAAGAGCCAGCCTGTGTCTCAAGCTGCTTTTCTAAAGCATTGACTAAAAATCCAGATACAGGTGCTGTAAACTATAATCCAGATTTATGTGTTGGATGTCGATATTGTATGTTGGCTTGTCCATTTTCTGTGCCAAAGTACGAATGGCATAAGGTGTTGCCATCGGTTAGTAAATGTAATTTTTGTGCTGAAAAGATTGAAAAAGGTGGTTATCCTGCTTGTGCTAGTGCTTGTCCAACAGGGTGCCTAACTTATGGCAATCGGGATGAGCTTTTAGCGGAAGCAAAAAAACGTGTTAGAGAGAGTGGAAAATATGTAAGCCATATTTATGGTGAGGAAGAAGCTGGGGGAACAAGTTGGATTTATATTTCTGATGTAGACTTCAATAACTTGGGCTTTAATACAAAAGTGCCTAAACGTTCTATTCCAAAATATGTCCATGGTTTTACAAAATATATACCATTTTTCTTTTTAGGTGGAACACTTCTATGGACTGGAAGTTATCTTTACAACAAAAGAAGAGAGGCTGTCGAGTTAAGCGAAAAGGGGGAGAGCAAAGATGAGCAATAATGCTTTGAGTAATAGATATAAATTTCGTATGACAACGAGTCGTTTTGTATTATTGTGTATCTTTTTGCTGGCAGCTTTTGCTGGTGCTTATCGTTATAATACAGGTTTAGGTGTTACCAATTTAAATGACGCTTATCCATGGGGGCTATGGATATTGGTTGATTTAGCAGCAACAGCTTTTGCTTGTGTAGGCTTTAGTATGACCTTGCTTTCTCGTATCTTTTATAAAAAAGAGTATGGGATATTTACTAGAAAGGCAGTTTTAATTGCTTTCTTGAGCTATGGACTTGTTATGATGGTTTTAATTATAGAAGTAGGTCGATGGGAAAATTTTTGGCGTCCATTGGTTTCTCCAGGCATTGACTCTCCTATGTTTGGGGTGTTGACATGTATGCTTTGTTATGTCGGTCTTTTATTTGTAGAGATTGTGGAGATTGTCAGTGAAAAAATAGCACCTAATGTTCACTGTTTTCTTCAAAAATTGCTACCTATCATTGTGATTTTGGTTTGCTCCATACCACTTTCCTATCAAGCTTATCTAGGATCTTTATATTTTGCTATGGATGGTAAGTTGGATTTGTTATGGGCATCAAGGGTTTTGCCTATTCTTTTTGTCTTATCTGCATTTATGGTAGGGCCAGTGGTAAGTATTTTAGAAGATTTATGGAGTGCAAAGCGTTATAAGAGAGAGGTTAATCTTGCTTTGCTTCATCGTTTAAGTCGTGTTAGTGCTTATGGGATGATTGTATTTTTTACCATTAGAATCATAGATTTAGCAGTTCGTGGACAAATTGCTAGACTTTTCTCAGGCGTTGGACTGATGATGCTTTTGGAACTTCTTCTTATTAGTGTGATTCCAGTCATAGTGAGCTTTACAAGCTTTGGTAAAACGAAATTAGGTTTACAGGTATTTGGCTTCAGTGCTTTGTTTGGACTAATCCTTTCACGTGGCAATGTTATTTTTACTGGCATGTATGAAAGTTTAGGCGGTGGCTATTTCCCTTCATGGGTTGAGATTATAACCACGATAGGTTTAGTGACACTAATGACTTTAGTCTATATTCTTTTAACAGAAAACTTTTTATTCTTCCATGTAACAGAAGGAAAACATGCTAATCTTTCAGCTAAAGAAGATTCCGATATTTTTGAAGAAGCCATTTAGACAAAAACTATTATAAACCAGCTTTTCATAGTAATTTTTTTACTATGAAAAGCTGATTTTTTATCTTTAATTTTTAATAGTCATTTAAAATGAGCGTATAGTTATTCTTTAGAAAAATTTTTTAAGGGTATGGTATAATTAAAATGATAGTATAGAAGTGATATGAAATATCTCAAAATATAAAAATGATCGTGATGGTGTATTATGGTACATGATATTTTGCTTTATTTTCATGAAAATTTGGGTGAGTATCTAACTTATCTTCTAGCTCACCTTAGCTTAAGTCTACAAGCTTTATTTTTAGCAAGTGCGATTGGCCTGCCCTTAGGCTATTTGTGCTATAAACTAGACTGGCTAAAAAGTGCAATTATAAGTTTTGTTCAAGGGTTTAGAGTGATTCCTAGTTTAGCAGTTTTATTTTTACTGATACCACTTGTTGGTATCGGCAAGATGCCTGCCTTGATTGCATTGACCCTATTAGCTTTGCCGCCTATTCTAGTGAATACTGTATTAGGTTTTTTGGAGCTTAATTCAGTGTTGTTAGAGGTATCACTAGGCTTGGGCATGAAATCTAGCCAGCTTTTATGGCGGATACAGCTTCCATTGGCATTACCCTATATTCTCACTGGGATTAAACTTGCATTGGTAGAGCTTATTGCTAGCACAACTTTAGCAGCTTATATTGGTGCAGGTGGTTTGGGCAATCTGATTATTACTGGCTTGGGGCTAGCACGTATGGATTTATTGGTAATTGGTGGAGGTAGCGTTGCCTTGCTTTCACTTGTAATGATGCTTAGTTTAGATGGTCTAATAAAAGGAGTACAAAAATAAATGAAAAAAATAGTAAGTTTAGCTTTAATGATAATTTGCGTTTGTAGTCTATTAATGGGTTGTGGGAACACTGATAATCAAGAAAAAGATACCATAAAGGTAGGATCAAAGAGTTTTACGGAAAATTTTATTGTAGCTGAGCTTTATGCACTTGCGCTAGAAGATAATGGTTATCAAGTTGAGCGTGTGCCTAATATAGCAGGCTCACTTATCCATACAGCAATACTTAATCGTGAAATTGATCTTTTTCCAGAATATACAGGTACAGGCTTGATTGCTATTTTAAAAATGCCTTTAGAAACAAATGAAAAAAAGGTCTATGCTACGGTTAAAGAAGCTTATAAAAAGCAGTTTAATCTTATCTGGTTAGATTACGCCAGCGGGAATGATTCTCAAGGGTTAGTGATTAGGACAGATATTGCTAAAAAATTTAATATCAAAACAATTTCAGATTTACAGGCACATGCTAAAGACCTCCGTTTTGCCTCCCAAGGGACTTTTGATAAAAGAGATGATGGATTATTGGGCTTAGAAAAAGTGTATGGGAAGTTTTTATGGAAAAGCACTGCTGTATTTGATAATAGTTTAAAATATCAAGTTTTAAGAAATAATGAAGCTGACGTTATTCCTGCTTATACAACGGAAGGCGAATTAGTAAATACGGATGAGTTTACTTTATTAGAAGACGATAAGAAATTTTGGCCGCCATATAATCTTGCCCCAGTCATAAGAGCAGAAGTGTTAGAAAAGCATCCGGATATTGCTGAAATTCTCAAACCTATTAATGAACAGTTGACCACTGAAACATTGATTGAGCTGAATGCTAAAGTGGATGTAGAGAAGCTAGATGCTGAAACGGTGGCAAAAGAATTTTATGAGGGGTTAAAAAAATAGGGAGAGTCATGGTGGTA
>CALIQN010000018.1 GCA_938044045.1 uncultured Peptococcaceae bacterium | reverse complement strand
GCTATCAACTCGGGGTAAAACACCGTTATAAAGAGGGTGAATTTGACCAAGTTGATAGGGTGCTTTATGATCTCAAGCACAATAAGACCAGCAGACGTATTATGACCAATATCTATGTCCATCAAGACTTGCATGAGATGGCACTTTACCCTTGTGCCTATTCCATGACCTTTAATGTGACGGGTAATAAGCTCAATGCCATCTTAAACCAACGCAGTCAAGACATGATTACTGCCAACAATTGGAATGTGGTGCAGTATGCGCTTTTGGTGCATTTGTTTGCCCAGGTGTCTGACCTTGAAGTGGGAGAGTTTGTCCATGTCATTGCTGATGCCCACATCTATGACAGACACCTTGAGATGGCAGAGGCCTTACTTGAAAAAACGCCCCTAGAGGCACCAAAATTAGTGATTAATCCAGATAAAAAAGACTTTTATGCGTTTAACGTAGAGGATATTGCGCTAGAGGGATACCAGTATCATGATTTTCCCTATAAAATCCCTGTAGCAGAATAGGAGTTTGTATGCAGTTTATTGTAGCCTGTACTAAAAATTGGGCGATTGGCAAGTCTGGCAAGATGCTTTTTCATCTGCCTCATGACTTGGCGTTTTTTCGCCGTGTGACCTATGGTCATGTGGTGGTGATGGGCAGAAAGACTTATGAAAGCTTACCAGGCAAAAAAGCCCTAGAGGGTAGGGTCAATATTATTTTATCCAAAAATAAAGACTATGAAGCGCCAGATAGTGAGCTGGTACACTCTAAGGAAGAATTATTTGCCCTCTTAGCTCAAAAATATCAAAAAGAGAAAGTTTTTTTAATTGGTGGTGGTATCTTATACCATGACCTTTTAGAAGCGTGTAGTGGGGGCTATGTGACCCATATTGACACCACGATAAAAGACGCTGATACGTATTTTCCCAATTTAGAGGAAAAGGAAAACTGGCAGAAAAATGCCTTGATGCAAACTGAAAATGATGGGCATCTTGCCTTTCAAATTTGGCATTATGAGAATTTAGAAAAGGAGGAAGCCGATGAGTGAGTTATTTGGCTTAAACCCTATCAAGGAAGCGCTAAAAAATAATTTGGAGTTTAACAAGATTTGGGTTGCCAAAAATAGTACGCATAGAGGCCTAGAGGACATCTATCGCCTTGCCAAAAAAGCCCATATTCCTATCCAGGAAGTGGAGCGTAGTCAGATAGAAAAGCGCTTTCCCAAGGAAAATCACCAAGGCATCTGTGCGAGCTTAGCAGAAATAAAATATGCTGAAGTAGAAGAAATTTTAGTCTTTGCCAAGGAAAAGGGAGAAGCACCTTTTGTGGTGCTTTTAGATGAGATAGAAGACCCACACAATTTAGGGGCGATTATTAGAAATGTTGAGGCCTTTGGTGCCCATGGGATTATCTTGCCAAAAAGACGTTCTGCCCTTGCCACTGCAACAGTTGCCAAAGCTTCTGCTGGCGCTATGAGCATGGTCAAAATCGCAAGGGTAAGCAATCTCGTTCAAACGATAGAAAAGCTCAAAAAAGCTGGACTTTGGATTTGTGGGACAGATATGTCAGGGGATAACCTTTATCAAGCAGATCTTAGTGGCGCCCTTGCAGTGGTGATTGGTGGCGAGGGTAATGGTATGCGTGATCTGACCAAAAAACATTGTGACTTTATGCTCTCTATTCCTATGCGAGGGCAGATTAATTCCTTAAATGCGTCAGTGGCAAGTGGTATTGTGCTATCTGAGATAGCTAAAGGGAGGTAGCCATGCAGACAAACCTCTTTGTAGATGGCTATAATATTATTGGCGCTTGGCAAGAGCTGACTAAGTTAAAGGATGTAGATTTAGAGGCAGCAAGACGCAAACTCATCGATGAAATGGTTGAGTATCAAGCCACAAGCCACTACAGAATTGTCCTAGTCTTTGATGGGCATTTGGTCAAAAATAATAAAGGAACACAAGAGGTTTATAGCAATATAGAAGTGATTTACACCAAGGAGGGTGAAACGGCAGATACCATGATAGAGCGTCTTGTGGCACATTTGCCAAAGTATCACAGGACTTATGTCGCAACAAGTGATAGGGTGGAGCAAGAGTTTATCCTCACCAAAGGGGCCCTTCGGATTAGTGCCAAGGAACTTAGACTTTGGGTCAAAGAGGCGAAGTTAGAGACCAAAAAGATTTTAAAAAGAGGTGTGTCCACCCAAAGAGGCGCAAGAAATGCTCTTGATGCTCAGCTATCAGAAAGTTTGAGGCAAGCATTAAAAAAAATGATGGATTAAAGACGCTTGTTTTGCTTGAATGTTCAGATAATTTAACCTATGATAAAATAACACTTGTATTTAGGAGAGGAATAGACTATGAGTAGAAAACGTGTTGTTATCGCTGGTGGTGGCTATGCTGGTTTAGCAGCAGCACATCGCATGCAAAAAACGATTGCATTTGAAACTACAGAGGTGATTTTGATTGATCGCACAAGCTATCATCAAAATTGTACTGCTCTTCATGAAGTCGCAGTGGGTAATTCTGCACCAGAGGACATTATCTATGATCTAAGAAAAGCACTTGATACCAAAAAAATCAATGTTTTAGAAGCAGAGATAGTGGATATTGACACAGAAAGAAAGTTTGTCAAAACATCTAAGGGTGACATTAGATATGATATTTTGGTCAATGGTTTAGGCTTTGTCTCAGAAACCTTTGGTATTGAAGGGATGGATACCAATGCCTTCCATATTTCAAATATTATCAATGCAGAAAGCATTGCCAGCCATATTCAAGGACGCTTTAAAAACTATGCTAAAACACCTGAAGCAGAAAGAGATCCTGCAGATCTTACCATTGCTGTTGGTGGGGCAGGTTTAACAGGGGTGGAGTTACTTGGCGAAATTATTGATGCCCTTCCACTTTGGTGCCGTCGTTATGGGATAGATAGAAAAAAAGTGCGTGTCTATTGTATCGAAGCAATGGATAAGATTTTACCAATGTTTGATGATAAGAGTGTGGCTTATGTTCGTGACCTTATGCATAGACATGGGGTAGAATTCATGCTTTCTACAGCAATTGTAGGTTGTAGTGAAACAGGCTTTTTAATCAAACCTCATGAAGAAGTCCAAGAGCTTAAGGCAGCAACAAGAATTTGGACAGCAGGGGTGAGAGGTAGCCGCTTGATGGACAAGGTTTTCCCAGATGAGGCCAAACGTGGACGTGTGCTCGTCAAACCTGATTTACGTCATCCAAGCAAAAATGACATTTATCTTATAGGCGATGTGGCAGCCTTTGTTGGAGATGGAGAAGAAAGACCTTATCCACCAACAGGGCAAATTGCTGTTCAAATGGGCGTTCATACAGCGCAAAATGTGCGTTTGCAATTGGAGGGCAAGCCAACCTTACCTTTTGTCTTTAAAAACAGAGGGGTAATTTGCTCTTTGGGTAAACATGATGCCATTGCGTCTTTGGGCAAAGGCATTACCCTCAAAGGCTATCCGGCCATTAAGTTAAAACGTGTGGCAGAAACCAAGACCGATTGGATGATTTCTGGCGTGAAAAATGCCATTAGACACACACGTATTTTGAAGTAGTACGGTTAGTCTTGGTAAAAAAGGCTTTCCTTTTACCAAGTATTATGATAAGATGAAAAAAACTCATAACTAACGGGAGCTAACAAGCTGAGAGGGAAGTATTCCGACCGCACCTGATTTGGATAATGCCAACGTAGGGATAAGTAAAGTTAAATTTGCGTATTGCTTGATGGCAATACGCTTTTTTGTGCTTATAGAGAATAGTTATGTTGAAATCACTAGGAGGTATATCAGTATGTACAAGACGCAGATGGAAGCTGCAAAAAAAGGGATTATCACCAAGGAAATGAAGATTGTTGCTGAAAAAGAAGGCATTAGTGAAGCCCTTCTTTGTGAAAGAGTAGCAAAGGGTACTATCGCTATTCCTGCCAATGTCAATCACAAAAGCTTAAGCCCAGAAGGTATTGGGGAAGGCTTACGTACCAAAATCAATGTCAACCTTGGGGTATCAGGGGATGCACGCAACTATGAAGTGGAAATGGATAAGGTACGCCTTTCTCACAAATATGGCGCCCATGCCATCATGGACTTGAGTAATGTCGGCAAAACCAGTCAATTTAGAAAAGAACTCATCGAGTGTTCAACTGCCATGATTGGTACCGTTCCAATGTATGATGCGATTGGTTATTTAGAAAAAAGCTTGGAAAAAATCACCGTTGATGATTTCTTTGAAGTCGTAGAACATCATGCGAAGCAAGGTGTAGATTTCATGACCATCCATGCAGGGATTAATCGTCGTGCTATTGAAATTTTTAAAGAAACCAAGCGTCTCACTAATATTGTCTCTCGTGGTGGCTCTCTCTTGTATGCTTGGATGGAGCTAACAGGTAACGAAAATCCATTTTATGAACACTATGATCGCCTTCTTGACCTCCTTTATGAATATGATGTTACCATCAGTTTAGGGGATGCGATGCGTCCAGGTTCTAACCATGATGCCACCGATGCTAGCCAAGTGACTGAACTCATTGAGTTAGGCATTTTGACCAAGCGTGCTTGGGCAAAAAATGTCCAAGTTATGGTGGAAGGGCCAGGACACATGGCTTTAAATGAAATTGCTGGCAACATGATGATGCAAAAGCGTCTTTGCCACGGGGCCCCATTTTATGTTTTAGGGCCTTTGGTCACAGACATTGCTCCAGGCTATGATCACATCACTTCTGCCATTGGTGGTGCGATTGCAGCAACCTATGGCGCAGACTTCCTTTGCTATGTCACCCCTGCAGAACATTTGCGTCTTCCTGATAGTGATGATGTTAAAGAAGGTATCATCGCTTCTCTTATTGCTGCCCATGCCGCAGACATCGCTAAAGGTGTACCGGGGGCTAGAGATTGGGATAATAAGATGAGTGATGCTCGTCGTCGTGTGGACTGGGAAGAAATGTTCTCCCTTGCCCTTGATGAAGAAAAAGCAAGAGCGTACTTCAACAGCAAGCCACCAGAAGATGAACATACTTGCTCTATGTGCGGTAAGATGTGTGCGATGCGTACTGTCAATAAGATCATGGCTGGTGAATCCTTGGAACTCCATCCAGAAACAAAATAAACCTCCTGAAAAACCCCCTTGTCTTAAGAGACAGGGGGTTTTATAATTGGCTAAAAAATAAAGAGGAGAAAAGATAAAATGATTACTTTATTTAGTAAAGTCGTTGCAACCTTACTATTAACATTTACAGCAATGGGTAGTGGTACAGCTATAGATAATACTTTAGCCTTAGAGGATAAGAATGCTCAAGTGGCTAAGTCAGAAATTGAGGTTTCCTATACAAACCTTGCTGATAATAAAACCCAAGCCCTTGGTAAAACTATCCTTCAGGGTGCGGGTATTAGTCAAGCAAGACAAAAAGTACTCTTTGATCATGTCAATCAATTTAATCAGGTGGTTGGGGATAAAGCACTTGCCAAGGATTTTGAAAAAGGCAAAGCGACTGAGACAAAGTACGATCCTTTTGCTGTAGGCGAACTTTGGCAAAAGAAACAGCCAAACTTTATGGGCTATAACTGTCGCATCACTGCTTATAGCTTATTTGCTGATAACTTAAGCCTAGGTACAGGCAAAATTCCTCAAAAAAGCGAAAATGGCATATTGGACTTTGATTTAATTGCTTTAAAGCAGGACAAGTCTGCCATGGTCGGTAAAAGGGACTTAGAGGGATTTAAAGCGCTTTATACTGATGTCCCAACTAGCCTAACAAAAGATGAGAACATCCATCTCAAAAATATGCAAAAAGCATGGCAACAAAGGGGATTGAGCTTTAAGAAAAATAGCAAGGTAAGCCTCATTTCCTTTGTCATTCATGACCTAGCAGAAGCAGATAAGAGTTACCTCTTTGTAGGCCATGTGGGACTACTTTTTCCAAAAGAAGATGGAGGCTTTTACTTCTTAGAAAAAGTGGCATTCCAAGAGCCTTACCGTTTGGATGATTTTCCTTCTAAAAAAGCACTTTGGGACTATTTGATGGACAAGTATGATACAGATTTCAATCAAGAAACGGCAAGGCCTTTTATTATGGAGAATGATCAATTAATGGTGGTATAGCTGAGTCAATTGGTTAGATTTTTTAAAAAATGATAAAAAATACGTTGACAATAGCATAGGGTAGTGGTATGATTGTATCAGAAGTTAGATATTTCTAACTTCAACACACCTCTATATACCTCTTTATAGAAGGTCACTCCTTCTAATCTCCAAACTTTGGCAAATGCCAGCTTTTCTGTAATACTCTCCGCCCTCCACGGAGAGTATTTTTTTGTCTAAAATAAGCGTACAGAACAACAGCCTTTTTAGGCTGTTTTTTACTTGACTATTGACAAAAAAGTTTTAAGGTATTATAGTACTAATAAGAAAACTTTATCAAGTGATTTTATAAATGTGATAGCAAATCCTCCAATTTGTTATAGATTATCTCAACTGCCCATGAGATACAAAAAATCCCCTCATAAAGAGGGGATTTTTTGTGTTTTATTTTAGCGGTTGTTATAAGCTTCGATACCGAGTTTTATGATATGGCAAGCACGTTTTAAGTCGTCACAATTGAGGACAAAAGCAAGACGGATTTGAGATCTTCCTTTTTCAGTATTTTGATAAAAACCTTCTGCTGGTGCCATCATGACAGTTTCACCATCAACATCAAATTCTTCAAGCATCCAGATAGCAAAATCTTCTGCATTATCTACAGGAATTTCTGGCATGATGTAGAAGGCACCGCCTGGTTTATAGGTAGTGACACCTTCAATTTTATTGAGTTCTTCATAGATACAATCACGACGACGTTCGTATTCTTCTTGGACATCTTTATAGTAAGATGGATCAATGTTGTTATAGAGGCTAGCGGCACCAACTTGTTCCAAGGTAGGTGCTGCCAAACGGCCTGTAACAAGCTTGACGCAAGCACTCATGATTTCTTTATTTTTAGAAGCAATGGTACCAATTCTCGCACCACAAGCACTAAAACGCTTAGAAATACTGTCTAAGACGATAACACGGTCTTTGACATCTTCAAAAGTGGCAAAGCTAACAAATTCTGCCCCATCAAAGGTAAATTCACGATACACTTCATCACTTAGGATAAAGAGGTCATGGGCTTTAGCAATATCGGCTACCATGCGAAGTTCTTCTTTGTTGTAGACAGTTCCTGTAGGGTTACAAGGGTTAGAAAGTAAGATCGCTTTTGTCTTAGGGGTGATGGCTTTTTCAATCGCTTCTTTATTTGGTAAGTGGAAACCATCTTGAACAGAAGAAGAGAAGCTATTCATCTTGATGCCTGTTTCATAAGAGAAAGAATTGTAGTTGGCATAGAATGGTTCACAAGTGAGGATTTCATCACCTTCATCTGTAATGGCTAAGATGGCAAATAAAAGCGCTTCTGAACCACCGGTGGTCACAACGATATCCTCTGGATCAAAGTCCATTCCCCATGATTTGTAATATTTGCTTGTCGCTTCAATAAGCTCTGGCAAGCCTTTAGATGGGGCATAGGTCAAAACATCCAAATCAAGGTTTTTGATTGCATCCAAAAAGAGATCTGGGGTTTTGACATCTGGCGCACCAATATTGAGGTGGTAGATTTTTTTACCTGCCTTTTTTGCCTTGTCTGCATAAGGGGTGAGCTTTCTAATGGCAGAATAAGGGAGTGCTTCGATACGGTTGGATAACTTCATGTTTCCATCCTCCTTTGGCTGTTTTTTAATACTAGCTTGATTATAGCATGAAACTTTTAAATGGTTAAGTCTTTCAAACTTAAGAAAAGATGATAGTAACTAAAAGTACAATTATACATTTAAAAGTACGTTCAAAATATCTGATTTGGGGTATACGTTAGTAGAGATAAAAGAGGAGAAAAGAGGAAAAAAACAATGTATCAACAAATTAGTTATACCAAAAGCACCAATAAGGCTCAGCCAGTACGTATCACAAGTGATGTAGCGATTTATACCAATGAAAGCAAAACTGACTTTATCTGGGATATGAGTGAGGCACCTAGCCAGACCTTATCCAAAAATGGGGAAACTTATACCCGCCTAGCAGTTAAGCAAGCGAGCGAAAGCTCATATCAAATAGACTATGCACGTCGTGGAGCGAAAAACCATGGTGTCGTTACCGTAAAAGTCCTCGACCAAGAAGGCGAAGTCGCTAATGATATCCTTTGGATTGTCCTTAGAGGCTACACGGGAAACCAAATCCGTACTTTCTATGAAGGTAGAAAGGCAGAAACTGTCTTTGCCTTAGCGGAAGAAGATGCTTTTATGTTTTGCACCGCAGATCCTTGCTTGGAGTGTAATTTTGCTTGTTTAGTCGGCATTGAAATTTATGCTTACTCCAAGAGTCAAGGACTCATCATGGACGGCTTTAAGAAAATCTTACGATAAATGATTTTAGATTCTAAAAGAGAGGAAGCATTTCCTCTCTTTTTTTTGTGGTGATTTGAGGGAAATAGACTCGCTTAAAACGAGGGGTATTTAAGTTTTACTTGAAAAAGGAGAAAAATAGTAAAATGTTTGGGAAAAAAGCATTTTTGCCTTTTTTTAAGTGTTAAAGTGTGATACTATGGGCGTAGGCGGAGCGCTTTTATAGAACATATAAAAATTTTTATAAGTATTCTGATCTAAAAAAGCCCTTTATACTGGGCTTTTTAAGAGTCTATTAGCTATGCTTATGGAAACTATAAAAGAATGAGGGTTGAAGTCCCTAGGTTCTATTGCTATATTGGCGATAGTAGGAGCAAAGGAACTGACTCTGAAGGCCGTGTTGTTTTACATGAATATCCTCGCCATCAAGCGAAGCGATATAATAATTTCATTCAGGAGGAATAACATATGGCAGAAAAACAATTAATGACACCAAGTGAAGCGATTGCTGAACAGTTAGTCGCTGAAGGCGTAGAATACGCAGCAGGTATCTTGGGTTCAGCATTTATGGATCTTTTGGATTTATTCCCAGATGCAGGTATTAAATTCATCTCTTGCCGTGACGAACACACAGCAGGTCACATGATGGATGCTTACAACAGAATTTCTGGTAAAGTAGGTCTTTGCATTGGTCAAAATGGTCCTGGGGTAACAAACTTCGTTACTTCTATCGCAACTGCTTACCAAGCACATACACCAGTTCTTTTGATCGGACCATCTGCTGGTACCCCATCAATTGGTTGGGATGGTTTCCAAGAATGTGATCAAGTGCCAATGTTCAAACCAATCACAAAGGCATCTTTCGGTATTCCACACCCAAGCCGTGCAGCTGACTGCGTAAGAACCGCTTTCAGAATCATGCATGCTGATAAAGGTCCTGTTTACCTAGATGTACCACGTGACTATTTCTATGGAGAATGTAACGATGTTATTCTCCCTCCAGAAGAATATCGTTCTGTATCAGGTCTTATCCCTGATCCAGAAACAATGAAAAAAGCTGCTGAAGTTGTTTTAGCTGCTAAAAAACCAGTTCTTATTTGTGGTAAAGGTGTTGTAGAAAGTGATGCTCACGAAGTTGTAAAAGCTATCGCAGCTTATCTTTCTGCTCCAGCAGCAACAACATACCTCCACAACGATGCTTTCCCATACAATGATCCACACTGGGTTGGACCAATTGGTTACATGGGTTCTAAAGCTGCTATGTATTCTATCAAAGAAGCTGATGTTATCCTTGCTATTGGTTGCCGTCTCTCTTACTTCGGTACCCTTCCACAATATGACATCAAGTACTTCAACCAAGATGGTTCACAAAAGATTGTTCAAATCGATGTTAACCCTAAACAAATCGCACGTACACATCCAGTTGAAGTTGGTATCGTAGGGGATGCTCGCGTAACAGCTGAAGCACTTCTTGACCTCTTAAAAGCTGCTGGTGATCGTCCAGTTGACGAAGCTCGTATGGCTGACATTAAAGCTAAACGTGACGCTTGGGAAAAAGAAATCGAAGAACTCGCTATGGAAGAAGCTGCTCCTGGCACCATGCATCCACGTCGTGTTCTCCTCGAATTCAAACGTTGCAAACCAGAAGATGCAATCGTTACTACTGACATCGGTAACACTTCTTCAACAGCAAACAGCTACCTCCAATTCAACAACACCCGTAGCCATGTTGCTTGCTTGACATTTGGTAACACAGGTTTCGCTTACCAAGCTGCTCTTGGTGCTAAACTTGCTGCGCCAGAACGTCCAGTATTCTCAATCGCTGGTGACGGTGCTTGGGGTATGAGCTTCTATGAAGTGATGACCGCTGTTGAACAAAAACTTAACGTTATCGCTTTAGTCTTCAGAAATGAAGCTTGGGCTGCTGAAAAGAAAAACCAAGTTGACTTCTACAACAACCGTTTCGTTGGTACAGAAATCCAAGCGCCAAGCTGGGCTGAACTTGCTAGCGTTATGGGTGCTGAAGGTATCTATGTCAACAAAGTTGAAGATATCGCTCCAGCTTTCGAAAAAGCACTCGAAGCATCTAAGACTAAACCAGTTGTCATCGAATTCCGTACTGATGGTACAAAACTTGCACCACCATTCCGTAAAGATGCACTTCACTTACCAGTTCGTCATTTACCAAAATACGAACACCTTGATGCAAAACACTTCAATAAGTAAGCATCTAAAAAAGCCATCTCGTAAAGAGATGGCTTTTTTATTTTGCTTTTTACAAGTTGGCACTACCTATTGATGATTCGGTATCAAGTACCAGTTCTTTGCTTGAATCGTCAGTATTTTTTAAAATGGTTTTGACCACATCGCCGTTTTTTTCAAAGGCAATTTCAAAAAAAGAGGTATTTAATGACTCGGTGTAGGGAATGACAGGAAAAGATTTGCTTTTATTATTGACCTTATAGTTGAGCTTAATCACTGATTCACTGTTGTTTTGGATTAATTCATTACTGACAAAGGATTTGGTAAAAAGCATTTTTTCCTCTGATGCGAGTATAGGGTGTTGCAATAAGAGGATTTGCTTATTACCTTGTTCTAGAATGACTTGCACATCCTTTACGGCAGTGCCTGAGTGGTTCTCTAGAGTGCAGGTAAAATTACTTTTACCAGGTAACAATAAAAATAGGGAAAATCCTATACTCATGAGAACAATAAAACTGAACACGATTTTTTTCTTCATGATATTACCGCCTTACATTTACAAGATAGGAATAAAGGGGGTCAATATTACCTTTATTCTTCGGATTTTGATACAATAAGCTCAAAAAAATTTAATCCCCTTTTTTAAAGATAAGGGAAGAAAACCACAGTAGCGGTAGCCATCTTTTACCCTGTGATAGGTGACTGGCGTAGTCTTTTGATAACCGCCTAAAAAATAGTTTGCCCCATCATACCACTATTTAGATGCTTTCACTAGCTAAAATGAGGGGTCTTAATGGTTATGTAATGATTTATAAAATATAAGATATAAAACCTTGGATAAAAAGGGGGATGTAAGGGGGTATTTTTTAATAAAGAGAGATAAGAAGGCGAATAACAGAGGATGAAGTGAGATATACTTTAAACTAAAGAAAAAAACACTTTATATGACTATTAAGAGGTAGAGAAAAAGGGTACATCTATTCCTAGACGCTTTAAAATCATAGGCTAAGGCGTGATTCTGATCATTGATGAAAGGGGAAAAATCTTGTCTACTTAGGGCAAATTGTGTACAATTACCCCTAAGAGGAGTGAGTTATGAACCAAGACGTTTTTCATATAGGTATGAGGATTACAAAAACAGGTATTGCGGTGTTTTTGTGTATTCTAATTTCTAAATTTGTTTCAGCAGAACCATTTTATGCTGTCATTGCAGCGGTCATTTGTATGAAAAAGACAAGTGCAGATAGCAGGCACACTGGTGTAGAGCGAGTGTTGGGTACCGTTTTTGGCGGGGCTTTTGGTATGGGGCTGCTCTATTTTTTTAAATTCTTACACCTCGAAATCTATGGCACACGTTATGATGTTTCAGTGAGTTTAGCACTCATGCTTTTGATAAAGGTTTTAACCTTGCTCAAGCGTGAAGATGCTGTTTCCATTGCTTGTGTGGTGTACTTGTCGATTATGTTAATTCCTATGGGAAGTCAGACAATTGTAGATTATGCTGTGGGGAGAATTGCTGAGACCTTACTAGGTGTTGTCGTTGCTGTTGGTATTAATCATTTGTTACCAAACCATCGTTTAAGGAGATGAAGATAGGATGATTATTCAAAAAGGTAGTGCAAGAAAAGAAGTTAAGTCTGAAATGTTTGAGGGTAAAGGCGAAGTCACTTTAGAGATTTTGGTTGAGCCTGTTTATCTCAAAGAAGAAATGAAAATGTTCAATCGTATGACCTTTCCGCCGGGGGCGTCTTTAGGGCTACATTCCCATGTAGATAATTTTGAACTCTACTACATCTTAGAAGGGGAAGCAACAGCAATTGATGATGGTAAGGAGGTCAAGGTTTATCCAGGGGATTTAATTTACACCGCAGATGGCAATACCCATGCTATTACGAATACTGGTGATAGTCCAATGGTGATGTTAGCAACGGTCATTTATGAAAATAAATGAGGTGCCTCATGTTCAAAGGAAAGAAAAAAGGCTTTACTTTGATGGAAATGATGATTGTCATCACAATCTTAATTATTTTAATTGCCTTACTTGTGCCAAAGTTCTTAGGCTATTCAGATAAGGCAAAAGATGCTGTTGCTGAGACTAATGCCAAGGCAGTGGTCACAGCGATAGGGCTTTACCAAGCAGAAGAAGGCACGGAAAAGAAGTCATTTAAAACAGGAGATTTGGATAACTATCTGACAGATGCCCAAAAATCTGTTAAATATAATATTTCTGTCAATGATAAGGGGATTATCAGCGGCACCGTTACCACAGATCAAAAAGTGATTACTTTAGGTGAGGGCTAGACATATTATAAAAATTGATAGTTGAAAGAAGTAAAAATGGCTTGTAATTTAAGCCTTATTTCGGTATGCTTAGGGGAGCAGAAAAGCTAATTTTAACCAATTCTCTTCTACAAAAGCAATTTGGTTGTAGACTTGGCTAGTCTGCACCTCCCATTTCGATGGGAGAAGCATAGTTAAGCACACCTTTTGGTGTGCTTTTTTTATTTGAAAAAAATAAGGCTATCCTAAAAGGATAGCCTTATTTTAGTAGGAACGTTTGATTTCGTAGCCTCTTTCAGAGAGGGCAGCCATGATTTCTTTGATATGATCTGGACCGTTGGTTTCTGCGGTCACTTCTAGGAGCACTTTTTGATAACGGTCGGTTGCCTTGAATTGGTTGTGGTCAAGGGCGATGACATTGGCACGGAGGTTGGAGAGTATCGTAGCGATTTCCAAAAGTTCCCCTGGCTTATCTGGTAATTCGACCGTAAAGGCAAAGATACGTCCACGAGTGACAAGCCCGGTATTAATCATAGAAGAGATGGTGACCATGTCGATGTTACCACCAGAGATGACGCAGCCGACATTTTTATTTCTGGTATTGAGATGTTTTAGGGCAGCGAGCGGTAGGACGCCACTGGCCTCAGCAACGAGCTTATGTTTTTCGATAAGGAGGAGGACAGCTTCCATGATGTCTTCTTCAGGTACTGTGATAATGCCATCAACATAGTCTTTGACGCAAGCTAGGGTATTTTCACCAACTTTTTTGACGGCTACCCCTTCTGCACAGGTTTGGCAACGTTCTAAGATGGCAATTTCGCCTTTGGCAAGGGAACGACTCATAGAATCGGCACCTTCTGGCTCAACGCCAATAATACGAATACTTGGCTTGATGGCTTTGGCGGCAAGGGCAATCCCTGAAATCAGTCCACCCCCACCAATAGGTACGATGATTTCATCAAGATCGGGAATTTCTGCAAGCATTTCTAGGGCAATGGTACCTTGCCCGTAAATGACGCCATAGTCATCATAGGCATGGACAAAGGTTGCCCCTGTTTCTTTTGAAATACTCAGTGCCTTATTGTACGCTTCATCATAAGAGGCACCAAAAAGAACGATGTTCGCCCCTTTTTCTTTAGCGGATTCTATTTTAATTAAGGGTGTGGTTTCTGGCATGACGATGGTGCAAGGTGCTTTAAAAGCACGAGACGCATAGCTCACGCCCTGAGCGTGATTACCAGCAGATGCGGTAATAATCCCTTTGGCCCTTTCTTCTTCGGTGAGTTCGGCAATACGATTGTATGCCCCTCTAATCTTAAACGCCCCTGTACGTTGTAAATTTTCTGGTTTTAAGTAAATATGATTGCTGTATTGGGATGAGAAATAGTCGCTATAAATGAGTCCAGTAGGGTCGAGGACACCTTCTAAATGCTTTTGAGCAGATTGGATAGCGCTAAGATGTTCCTCTAAACTTTTATTCGTCATGTTACGATAACCTCCATTAAATTGCTTAATTACATACTATAACAAAGAAGCGCTTAAACAACAAGCATTAGGGGCGAAGTTTCTCATAAAATTATTAAAGATCATGCCTTTTGGTAGTTTGGCATATCTTAAGCCCCCTTTAGTGACGTTGATCACTAAAGGGGGCTTAGTGTAAATCGTTATGGGGCTTCATAGATGACCTTGTCTTCTTTGATGGTTTTGAGAACCTTGAGGGTTTTAATGGCTGTTTTTGGTATGGTGAGTGGGTTATCCGATAAAATGACAAAGTCGGCGAGTTTACCGACAGCCAAGCTGCCCTTGATGGTCTCGTCAAAAGCTTGGTAGCTAGCATTGATGGTGATTGCTTTTAAGGCTTCGTAGATAGGGATACTAAAGGCTTCACCTAAAGGGTGACCAAGATGGGTGTGTCGATTGACGGCAGTATGGAGGGTGCGTATCATATCTGGTGCAATGATAGGCGTATCTTGATGGAGGGTGAGGAGGATGCCTCGATTTAAGGCGCTTTTTAAAGGGCTGATACGCTCGGCACGTGCTTCACCTAAAGAGGAGTGGCGATGATGCTCACCCCAATAGTAGACATGATCATGGAAAAAACTCGCAATCATACCAAGGTTTGCGATCTCATCAAGCTGGTCTTCACGTACGGTTTGGGCATGAATCATCACTGGACGGAGATTTTTTTGGCAAGCGGTTTTTGCTAAGGCGAGCTTATAGGTGCGGATAAATTGATCTGCCATGGCATCGCCATTACAATGGCAGAGAATTTGTTGTTCTCTTTGGATGAGGGGTACCATAAAGTTGACCATTTCTTCATCACTGTAGAGGGGATAACCCCTATAGTCTTTACTTTCGCCACGAGGTGGGATAAAGTAAGGCTGACTTAACCAAGCGGTTTTGGCTTGGGGAGAGCCATCAGCGACAATCTTGCCCCCGAGAATTTTTAAGTGTTTGTGATACACTTGTGCTTGACTGGCTGTTTTGGGTAGACATTCAGCTTCTCCATCTAAAAGGGGATAGGCATAGACATCCAAGATGAGTTTATCTGCTTTTTGGGCGGCCTCTAAAAGCTTGAGGTAAGCCTTTGAAGAGGCGCCATCTTGAGCGGTGGTAATGCCAAAACTAGCATAGTATTGTTGTGTCTTATAAAAGGCTGGCAGGAGGTCTTTGATCTCGCCCACGAGTCCAAAGAGGAAATCACCTAAAAGATCAAGGGCTTTCTCCTCAAAGATACCATTGGGATGCCCATCTACCTCCCTTTGGATAATGCCACTATGAGGATTAGGCGTGTTTTTAGTGATAGCTTGACGCTGCATTGCCTCATCATTGGCAACAGCCAGATGGAGACTTTTATGGTAGACGATGATAGGGATGGTTTTAGAAACTTGATTTAAGTCATGGCGAGTAGGGGGTGTTTTATCGGGATAATACGCCTCATCATAGCCGATGGCAATAAAGTAGTCACCTGCATTTTGTCCAAGTGTTTTAAAGTGTTCTTTGAGACGATTGATGAGTGTCGGGACATCTAAAACGCCTGTTTCGGGTGCTACAGAGAGATAGGTATTGAGTTGGTTGGTGATGTGGCTATGGGCGTCAATAAAGCCTGGGAGCATGGTATGGCCTTCAAGGTCAACAAGATGTGCCTTTGGTGCCTTTGCTTTTAGCACTTTTAAGGTGCCGAGGTCAACAATTTTTCCGTCTTTAGTCAAAAGTGCTGAGATAGGGCTAGAAAAATCACACGTTTCATTCATGGTCAAAATCGTACCGTTGTAATATAAAGTTTCCATGAGCACTCTCCTCTAATGAAAGGGATTGTCATTTTCATCTAAACCCCAAAGTTTCATTTTTTTGATAAAATGTGGTTTATAGTAAAATTGGTAAATCAAAAAGGCGGCTAAGATAGGGGAGCCAATCAGCAAGAGGAAATAAAAACCATAATTTAAAAAGACTGCTAAGTTTGACATGAGTATCATAGGAGTTCACTTCCTTTCTCTTTTTCCATTTCATCATAGTGTGCTTTGATAAAGTACCAAATTTCTTTGATGTAGTTACCTTTCTTTTGGATGAAGAGGCTACCGAGGATGAGACCTAAGACGACAGCGAGCATGGCAGCATACATTGGTTGGATAGGATTGTCAAGGGCAAATTGGCAGATAAATGGTGCAATCGCCCCCAAAACAATGGCCAATAGCCCACCTTCGACGGTGATTTTCTTTAGGAAAGCAAAGATTAATGGTAAAACAACGACCAAGAGGATGACGAGTCTAAAGGTAAAGGCAAAGACCGTTGCTTGGACGATGGATTCGACTAAGAGGGCGATGACCATCCCCAAGAGGAGAATAATCAAGGCACAAAGACGAGAGACAAAGAGCTTCTCTTTTTCACTGACATTCTTTTTAAGCGGGAGATAGATATCATTGATAAAAATCGTCGGAGAGACGAAAAGCATTGGTGCCAGGGTAGAAAGGATGGCTGCCATGACCCCAGCGAGCAAAAAGCCGGCAAAGTAAGGATTGATTGCCATAGCCAGTTGAGGTAGGGCGAGAAGGTTAGTCGTTTCCGGCAAGTAGGCTTTGGCGATAACGCCAAGAAGGGCGAAAGGAAAGGAAAAAAAGCAGATAATCAAGGCAGAATAGAAGAAACCTTTACGACATTCCTTGTCACTTCTGGCACTATTGGCGACACTAAAGGTGATTTGGTGTACGATAGGGCCGGAAGACACTGCCAAAAACCAACCTAAAAGCGTCCCTATGCCAATGCCATCAACCGTAAAATAGCTTTCTGGCAAGGTCTGAATAGCGCCACTGAGCCCATCTTTATAGGTGAGTACAAGCGGGATAGCAACAAGGGCGGAAAGAGACATGACAATCATATGCAGTAAGTTTGTCCAACCTGCAGAAACCATACCCCCTAAAACCATGTAGAAGATGACACTGAGCAAGGTGATTAAAATTCCCCAATGAACTGGGAGGTTAAAGAGGGCGGAAAAAATCCCTGCTGCGCCTAAAAACTGCATAGAAAGGACGATCATGTCCTGCATCAGCCAAAGAACAGATGTCAGCCAGCGTCCCTTAGCTCCAAGCAGCTTACCTACAAGTTCTGGTAGGGTGAGGACACCTAGTCGACGTGCAATCGGGATAATGAAAAAAGCGGCGATAAAAAGGCCAAGGGTAAAAAATGAGGAATAAAAGCCGGCAAAAAGACCGGAGTCAAAGGCTTTTTGGGTGATGCCAATGGAAGCACCACTACCTTCCCAAGCGCCACATAAGATGGCAACGATGAAGATGGTGCCAAAACGTCCACTAGCGATTAAAAAATCAGGTGAAGACTTGACATTTTTAGCGGCAAGAATACCAATAAGATTGGTTAAGAGGATGTAGCCGATGATAATAGTTAAAGCAATTTGCATACTCAGACACTCCTTTACAAAAATAATCTCCCTTACTTTCAGTGTAAGAGAGATTAGAGTTAAAGGCTAATACCTAGTTTGATATCCTAAGATAAGCAAAAATAGATAGATGAGTGAGGGAGGTATTTTATGGATTTGAAACAACTCGATTACTTTAAAAAAATCTGTACCTACAAACATTTAACCAAGGCAAGTGAGGCACTTTTTGTCTCCCAACCTTATCTCAGTGCCTTGGTGGCAAAGCTAGAAAAAGAACTGGATTGCACTCTTTTTATAAGAGAAAAGTCGGGTTTAAGGCTCACCAAAGAAGGAGAGCTTCTTTTAAGCTATAGTGAGCGTGTTTTTTCTGAATTGGACAATTTAGGCCAAGACTTAAAAAAAGTAGCAGAGGAAAAAGCCTATTTACTTCGCCTATCTTCAGAAAACTCTATCTTTATTGATGAGACTTTACGTGAATTTATCTCACTGTATCCAGATATAGCCTTGCGCCATCTTCTCTTAAAAGAAGATAGACAGCTAGAAAAATTGCGCAGTGGTGAATTGGATTTTGCTATTGTGACCAAGCGTTTTCCTAGTGAAGATTTTTCTCATATTTATTTAAGAGAAGATGCCTATGTTCTTCTGGTGTCTAAAAACCATCCTTTAGCAGCAAAAGCGGCGATTTTTCTTCACGAAGTCGCAGATGAGCCGTTTTTAGGCTTACCTTTATCAGAAAATTACAATAGACTAATTGATAAAATTGCTCCCCAGGCAGGCTTTAGTCCGAGGATCATTTTTGAGGGGGAAACCCATTTATTAGAAAAACTGTGTGATGCGATGAATGCTTTTTTGGTACACCTCAAATCCCAAGCAATAGAAGGCGGTTATGGCAATTTACATAGCTTAGAATTACAGGATAGTTTCTGTAAAATAGATGTCTATCTTGTGTGGTACAGACATAGAAAATTAAGTTTAGCCGCTGAAAAATATTTAGAGTATATGAAAAGAAAAATTTTTCAATCAGATGTTACCCATGGATAACACTTTGAATTTCAAAAGAAAACTTGTGTTTTAGGCGCTAAATAGAGGGTTTAGGTGAGTTAATTGTGTTTAAATAGGATGAATGAGGTAATATTAAAGTAAGGTAAGCCATGATTTATTAATATTAGATAACGCTAATCTGATGTAGATTATTATGCTTGCTATTGCTATATTTAAGGAAAAGAAATCGTGATTGTAGGAAAGGAGCATACCTTTTGAGATATTTATTTACAGGGTTAGGCTTTTTATTTACTGGACTGGGAGGTATAGGCGTTATCTTGCCTGTTCTGCCTACGGCACCATTTTTACTTTTGGCGGTGTTTTGTTTTTCTAAAGGCTCCGAGCGTTTTCATGATTGGTTGATTAACACTGAAATGTATAAGAAACACCTTGCTGATTTTGCTGAACGTCGTGAAATGCCGTTAAGAACGAAGGTAATTTTGTTGGTGTTTTCTTCTGCTATGATTTTACTTGCGATTTATTTTTCACCAAGTGTCTATATGCAAGGCTTTTTAGGCTTGCTGATTGCTTTTAAATATTACTATTTTATCTTCAAAGTAAAAACGGTTAACGGGAGATAGTACTTTATGTTTAATAATTTTTTATTAAAAGGTATTGACGGTCAAAAACGGTTTATTTTTTTGACCTATCTTGCACAGCTCGTAGGCTTAGTGCTCAATATCATTATGATTTTTATCTTTGCCAATGGACTGTATGACGTGCTTCGTGGAGAAGGACAGTTGGGCAAAGTTTTGGTAGCGATTGGGCTTATTTTAGTGGCTAGATTTTTTGTGGTGAGGGCGAGCCAGTATTTTTCTTTTCGCACTTCCTTAAATGTTAAAGAACGTTTTCGTAAAGAGCTTTATGAAAAGGTCTACAACTTAGGCTATGGTTATACCAATCATATCGCTAGCTCTGAAGTGGTACAATTGGCAGTAGAGGGGATAGAGCAACTTGATCATTACTATGGTCGTTTTTTACCACAGGTATTCTATGCCCTTAGTGCGCCTTTTGTCCTCTTTGCTTTTTTAGCGCCAATCAATCTTAAGATTGCCGCTTTCCTTTTGCTGTTTATCCCAATTATTCCAATTGCAATTGGCATGGTGCAAGCCCTTGCAAAGCGTGTGGTAGGCTCTTATTGGACAAGTTACATGACACTTTCTGATCGTTTCTTGGACAATATGCAAGGCTTAAATACGTTAAAAGCCTATGATAATGATGAAACAGCTAATCAAGAGATGAACCAAGAGGCGGAAAACTTCCGTAAGGCAACCATGCGTGTTTTGATGATGCAAATTAACAATATCACGATTATGGATATTGTCGCTTATGCTGGGGCTGCTGTTGGTAGTATGGCAAGCATTTATGCCTTTGCCAATGGGAGTATCAATTTTGCGGAGAGCTTGATTTTCATCCTTTTAGTGGTGGATTATTTCTTGCCACTTCGTCAGTTGGGTTCTTTTTTCCATATTGCGATGAATGGTTTGGCGGCTTCTGCTAGACTCTTTAAAATTCTTGAACTAGAAGATGAAAAAAGAGACTTACCTCGTTTAGATGAGGGCAAGGTAGCGCTTCATTGTAAGAACTTGAGTTTTTCTTATGATGGTGAGAAAAAAGCCCTAAAAGACTTGAATCTCACATTCTCTAGCGGTGAAATCACTGCCCTTGTTGGTCGCAGTGGTTGTGGAAAATCAACACTAGCTTCATTGATTATGGGTATTTACAAAGAATTTGAAGGCGAGCTTTTGGTACAAGGTAAGCCTATGCCGATTGACAACGACTCTCTCATGCGACACTTGGCTTTGGTTGATTATAATGCTTATTTGTTTACAGGGACAGTACGCCACAATCTTTTGATGGCAAAGCCAGATGCAACAGATGAAGAGATGTTACTTGCTTTAGAAAAAGTGCTTTTAAAAGACTTTGTCCTTTCTCAAGGAGGCTTGGATATGATGCTCTTAGAACGTGGACAAAATCTTTCAGGGGGACAAATGCAACGTCTTTCCCTTGCAAGAGCCCTCTTAAAAAATGCAGATGTTTATATTCTTGATGAGGCAACGTCAAGTATTGATAATGAGAGTGAAGAAATTATCTTGGAGGTACTCAAGCGTCTCAAAAAAGAAAAGACGATTATCTTTATTTCTCACCGTTTAAAATCTACTATGATAGCAGATAAGATTTATCTTTTAGATAGTGGTAGCTTGAAAGAAGAGGGCGACTTTAATACCCTTTTAGCCCAAAAGGGACTATTCTATCAGATGTATAGCGAACAAGCGGAATTAGAAAATTATGCAGGCGGGGAGGTAGAATCATGCAAAATTTAAGAGAACACCTCCTTTTATTAAAGCGCTTGATGACTCTAGTGAAACCTTTAACTGGTGTGATGATTTTAGCCATTCTTATGGGGAGCTTGGGTCATTTGGTGGCAATTGCCATCCCTACTGGTGCCACCTTGGTACTGGCTAAGCTCAGTGTTGGTGAAATGGTCGACTTGAAATTGGCATTTTGGATTCTTGTCCTCTGTGGGGTTTTAAGAGGGATTTTTCACTATCTAGAACAGCTTTCTAATCACTATATTGCCTTTAAAATTTTGGCGATTATTCGTGATAAGGTTTTTCGTGCTTTGAGACGTTTGGCGCCAGCAAAGCTTGAGACCAAAGATAGTGGCTCGATGATTTCTGTTTTAACAACAGATATTGAGCTTTTGGAAGTCTTTTATGCTCATACGATTTCACCGGTAGCGATTGCAACAATTGTTTGTACGACTGTTTTTGCCCTCATGTGGCATTATCATGTGGCGTATGCGATTTTAATAGGGCTAGTCTATTTTGTCCTTTCTCTTGTTGTACCTGTGATTACCTACAACAGAGGTAAGGCAACAGGAGATGAACAAAGAAAGGCACTTAGCCATCTTAACAATATTATTCTTGATACTTTCCGTGGAATTAAGGAGTGCATCCAATTTCGTTATAAGGATCGTGCCTTGGGCAATATTGAAGAGGGTTCTAATGCTTTAAATGGTCTTTCTCGCAAGCTTTCTGATTATATGGGAACCAATTTTGGGATTTCTTTGGCAGTTGTTTTATCCTCTTATGCCTTGTTTATCAGCTTGGGGGCTTGGCTTTACCAAAGAGGTGAGGTAGGTGTAGAAGGCTTCATTGTACCAATTGTTTTGGCGATTAGCTCTTATGGGCCAAGTTTAGCCTTATCTAGCTTAGCTAACAACATGATGTTGACCCTTGCTTGTGGTCGTCGTGTCTTTGGTTTACTTGAGGAAGAACCAACGATTGCTGAAAATACGACCGGTGAATGTGTGGCATTTGAAGGCCTTGATGTTCGTGAGATGAGTTTTGGCTATGGTGAGGCAAAAATCTTAGAAAATATCAACTTAAACTTGAAAAAGAATGAAATGCTTGGGATCAGAGGCAAAAGTGGTATGGGTAAATCCACCCTGTTAAAATTAATCATGAGGTATTATGACCCCCAAAAAGGTGCCTTGGAGATGAATGGGGTTGACTTAAAGGATTTACAAACTAAAAATTTACGTCAAAACGAGAGCTTTGTTGCACAACGTACCTATATTTTTAAAGACACCATTCGAAAAAATCTTTTGGTGGCTAAGGTAGATGCGACGGATGAAGAACTCGATAGGGCGTGTAAAAAAGCTTCTATTTATGATTTTATCCAAAGTTTACCAAAGGGTTATGACACCTATGCTGGAGAACTTGGCGAACGCTTCTCTGCTGGAGAAAAACAACGTTTAGGCTTAGCAAGAGCATTTTTACATGATGCACCGCTCATGCTTTTTGATGAGCCAACAGCTAATATCGATTCTTTAAATGAAGGTGAAATTTTAAGAGCGATTGATAAAGAAAGGGCCAATAAGGCAATCTGCATCGTCAGTCATAGACCATCTACTTTCCGTATTGTAGATAGATTTTTGGATGTTGTGCCAGCTTCAAAGGAGTGAGTAAAGTGCTGGACCTAGAATTAACCAATCAACAAAGACAGTATTTGCTCTATCTTATAGAAACCGATAAAAAAGAAACTCTAACGACAGTGGCAAAACACTTTGCCTGTAGCAAGGTGAATTCTAAGAAAATTTTAGATCGCATGATTAAAATCGGGATTATCTATAAAGAGAATAATCGTATTATTTTAACAGACATTGGCTATCAATTGGCAGCCCATCAAAGAGAGACAAGGGATGAAATTGCCCTTGTCTTAGAAGAGGGCTTATCAATTGATGTCATAAAGGCTAAAGAATTGGCGGCAACAATGCTTGTAGAAGAATCTACAGGCATTCGTCTCCATCTTTTGGATGTCGCAAAACATTTTCGCAAGTTAGGCTCTTGCCAAGGGGCAAAAATTAGCAGTGAGGATATGATTAATATCCTTGGCAAGGGAAAATTTAAGGTCTATTTTGCGATTTTTCAAGAAGAGTGTCATAAAGAACATTCCTTTAACCCGTTGTCAATGGCAATGCGTGGTTTTCATGAAGATGCTTTAATTGAGGTTTCTGAAGACTTCAAAGCGACGCTTTCTCTGCGTTCTAGACCTCTAGATAAAGAACACCATGGGGTTAAGTTCACAGGCAAACCAAAGATTGTAGCCTATCGTATCGAAGGTAAGGAAATTTGCGTGCCTGTAGGAGAAACCTGTATCTTACCTTTTGAGCTTTTTCAAGCTTGGTACTATACAGGTGGTGGGATGCTACAATCGTGTGTTTGTTTGGATATGATACCCAATATTGACATTGCGCATAAGCATATAGCAAAGTTTGTCTTTACTATTAATTTATTTAGTTTATAATAAAAGAGCCGTTTTTTTTGACGGTTTTTTATTTCACAACCAGTTAGCTCTGGTTAATAACAAGATATTGAATTGCTTAGGAGGGACAATGCGTAAAAAGGTCATTTTACTTTTCTTTATCTTTCTTCTGTTGCCCTTTTCTCAAGCAAGGGCAGATGAGACGGGTCTTGCTGATGGACATTATCAAATCAATGTTTCTCTGTTACATGCCTATGAGGATAAGCTCTCTATGGGTAATGCGGGCTTAGCTGAAAGAGGGGAACTTGTCAAAAAAGGTGAAGAACTTCAGCTGTATTTAAAGATGCAAACCTTGACAGTATCTAATTTAACCACTTCTGTCAAAAGGTTTTACTTGTTTGATAAAGAAAAGAAAGCTTATGTGAGTGGTAGCCCGTACCAATATGATATTTCGCTTTATGATGGTAAGGTTCAAAATCCGAGTATTTTTGTTTTTCGCCTCTCAGACAGAGAAGACAATTACCCCGTTTTAGTCGATCCTGGTGTCAGTGCTATGGGGAGCGATCCGATCAAGGCAAGATTACATCTTGACTGGCAGAGCCTAGTGACAGTGACTGATGAAGGCTCAAGTTTAGAAGCGATGGTCATTAAGGATCAAGCCACAGAAGCAAGCCATCAAAGCCAAGCTGCCTATGATGATTTGACTGTGTTTGGGCTAAGTGGTGGTGAATTTACTTATAGTACGTTAACAAGAAAAAGTTTAGAGGAAGAGGGTATGAGCCTAAACCCTCTTAGCCAAGCAAAAGGTTATAATCTAGGCTATTGGTCGCCTATTGTTGAGATTCCAGAGGATCAAACTACTAATATCACCTCTCTTGCTAAACCGATGACAATAGAAAAACCAATTACCCTTGCTTTCCGTAAGGATAATTATGAAGAAGTTTGGCAAAAGGTAGATGGAAAATTCCAAAAACTAGAGAGTGTAGTTAAAGATAACACTCTAGAAGTCAATGTGGTGAGCTTAGGCGTTTTTGCCTTAGTCAAAGCAGCTCAGCCGCTTGAGACAGTGACCAGTACGACAACCAATGAAGTGAAAGGTACTGCACTACCGACAAAAGGTAGTCTTTCAACCAAGTCGGTCTCGACGGGTTTCTCAAAAGCAATGGCTAGAACCTTGCCTAAAAGTAAGGCACTTCAAACTAAAACAACAACTTCATCGGTAACAAAAGCAAATGGTACCTTGCCAAAGGTTGAGAAGGTTACTAGAGAAGAAGTGCAGGCTGAGAGTGCTAAAGCCATTCAAGAAAAGAGTGAGACGAGTGGAGATGTAGTTGAAAGTGCGGCTACTAAGGCACAAGAACCTCGTGAACGCTATGGGATTATCGCACTCATTGCTTCTATTTATGTCATTTGCTTTTTATTTGGACTTTGGCTTTGGAAAAGAGTGTGGGCTAGACTAAAAGAAGAAATTGAAAGAGCTTACTATGTTCGCTTACTTGAGGCAAAGGGGGAAGAAAAATGATCAAGAAGTGTCTTATCTTTTTTGTTCTTTTCTTTTTTCCGCTAACAGCCTATGCCGATAGTGTTGAAATTGCCAATGTTTCTGCCCATTATGCTCATCCTCTGACAGGGGTGGTGGAAGACAGTGGTAATGACAGTGCAATAGGGCAAGGGATGACTGAATCAGTCCTTGACCCTCAAGCTCTTATTGAAACAGATAGTAGTGGCAATATTTATGCGACCATTCGTATCCATATGGCAGATCAGTTGGGTGGTTATAGTGTCGCAGTACAAAGTCAAGGTGAAAATGGCTTTTATAAGGTGAGTACACAAGAAATGAGGCGAGAAGCGGAGTTTTTTGACTTGCGCTTTTTAGTTCCAGATAAAAGTCCAATTATACGTTTGGATTTTGAGGTCAAGGCGATGGGACGCCATGTTATCTTTTATGGGATGTTTTTGGATAGGGTTGAGGGTAATACGGACTTTGTTGTCAGTGTTGACCCTAATAAAAGTGCCTCAACGCCTTCTTCCAGTACTGCTGTAGAAAGTACTGGTGAAAAAAGCCATACCAGTGTGTTAGTAGCTGCCAATCAAAATGAGACAAATGGCATTAGTCAAAGCTCGGAAGAGGGTAAAACCTCAAAAAACAGTCAAAACAAAGGTCAAAAAGTGGACCTTAAAAAAGGTGAAAAAATAGAGACAAAGGAAAGTGTTAAGGATGAGGCAAGTGATCTTAAGGGTCCTAGCTTAAGTGGAGAAACCGGTCTTTTGATGAAAGGGGATCCACGTTTGGAGGGAGATTATCTCTCTAGCCATGAGGTAGCAAATGATGACGCACCTTATGGTACTCTAACTTTAATTGCAATTTATTCTATTTTTATTATTTTTGGGGTATTGGCGATTTTAGTTTGCTTAAGTGCAATTATGGCAGCAGTTTATGTGAGACGTTTACAATTTAGAAATGATTTAAGGGAGGCAAAGGCTTATGGCTTGGAAGACTAAGGGTTTATTGTGTCTTTTGGTTGTCGTACTGCTTTGCCAAACCGCTTGTGGTAAGACGCATAGCAACCGGATTAAAGAAGCTAATGATATTCAAATTTCTCAAAAAACAAATTGGAAAGAAACACCAGAACGCTTGGTCGTGACTTCTATGGCGACGGCTTACCTGATGGAGAAACTTGAGCTTGATTTGGTCGGCATCCCAGATAGTGAAGTGGATAAGACGCCAGCTGTCTATAAAGATGCGGTCAAGGTTGGCTCAGCAATGACGCCAGATATGGAAATTATCCGTTCTTTACAACCGACTTATGTGTTTAGTCCGATTAGTTTGGTGGGAGATTTAAAGCCACGTTATGATCAGGCTGGACTAGATTATGGTTTTGTCAATCTCAGTAATGTTGATGGGATGTACCATTCTTTGGAGGATTTGGGCAAGCTTTTAAATAGAGAAAAGGAAGCGCAAGTTTTGGTGCGTGAATATGAGGAGTTTTTGAGTGCCTATCAAGCCAAACACAGTAAAAAGGAAAAAAAGAAAGTCTTGATTTTGATGGGTTTACCTGGCTCTTATGTTGTGGCAACCGATAACTCTTATGTCGGGAGTTTGGTAAAGATGGCAGGTGGTGAAAATGTCTACCCGACAGGGGATGGGCCTTTTCTCAATGTCAATATAGAAGATATGTTAAAAAAAGACCCTGATATTATCTTACGGACAGCACATGCCCTGCCAGATGATGTCATGGCAATGTTTGATAAAGAATTTAAAGAAAATGATAATTGGAAGCATTTTAAGGCGGTTAAGACGGGTAAGGTCTATGACCTTGATCATCAAAAATTTGGGATGAGTGCAAAGTTTAACTATCGTGATGCCTTGAGTGATTTAGAGGAGATTCTTTATGATGAAGAAAACAAAGATAAAAACAACACCTAAGGTCAATGCCCTGCGCCTTTTCATTGCCTTTGGTTTCGCAAGCGTTTTGCTTTTATGCTTATTCTTTTTTGCTGTTGGCACAGGGAGTTTATCGGTTGGGCCAATGGAAATCATAGAGGGTCTATTTTTTAAGGAAAACACTAATGTAGAAATCATCTATGATGTTCGTTTCCCACGTATTTTTATTGCAATTTTTGGGGGAATGGCACTAGCTGTTTCAGGGACGCTTTTGCAAGCTGTGATGAAAAACCCTTTAACTGACCCAGGGATTATTGGCATCTCTTCTGCAGCGGCTTTGGTTGCCAGTATTATGACGAGCCTTTTTCCTATGCTTTATTTTGCAACCCCGCTCTTTAGTATGATTGGTGGTGTTGTTGCTTATATCTTGATTTATTCCTTGGCTTGGGATGGCGGTGCTAATCCGACAAAGTTGATTTTAGTTGGGGTAGCGCTCAATATGACCTTTTTAGGGATAGCTCAAGGAATTGGGGCGATGGGTGGTAGTGGTATGAGTACAGTACAATCCATTGTTTCAGGTAATATTGTGCAAAAGACTTGGGGTGATGTTCATCTTTTAGCATTTTATGGTGGGGTCGGACTCGTTTTGAGCTTATTGACAGCTCGTTCTTGCAACCTCCTTGCCCTTGATGATAAGACAGCTAGAGGGCTGGGGGTTAATGTTGATAGAGATAGATTTTTGGTGGCACTTGTTGCCATTTTACTTGCTTCGATTACGACGGCGATTGTCGGGGTGATAGGATTTTTAGGGCTTTGTGTACCTCATATTGCACGTTTGATTGTAGGGACCAATCATAAAATCTTAATCCCGTTTTCTGCATTGATTGGCGCCAGCCTGCTCTTGTTCTCTGACACTTTGGGTAGGAGTTTATTTTATCCTTATGAAGTGCCAGCTGCCGTTATTATGGCGATTATGGGTGGACCGTTCTTGATTTTCTTACTTAAGCTAGGAGGTAAAACTTATGGAAATTAGACATTTGAGTTTTAGCTATGGCAAAAAAGAGATTTTAAAAGACATCAGTCTTTCTTTCGCTGAGGGAAAGATTACCACCTTACTTGGTGCAAATGGCTGTGGTAAGTCCACTTTATTTAAGCTCTGTACAAAAAACTTGCGTCCCAAAAGAGGAATTATCGCACTAAAAGAGGGCAATGTCTTTCACTTAAAGCGCAAGGATTTTGCACAGAAAGTTGCTATCGTTCACCAACAAAACCAAGTCAGTGGTGCATTGACGGTAAGGGAGTTGGTCAGTTATGGACGCACGCCATACTTAGGGCTGATGGGTCGCATGACTAATGAAGATGATGAAGCGATAGATTGGGCACTAAAGGTATGTGATTTAGAGGCAATCAGAGATGAAGCAGTAAATGCCCTCTCAGGAGGACAAAGGCAGAGGGTATGGATTGCCATGGCACTTGCCCAGAGAAGTGAGATGATTTTTTTAGACGAACCGACAACCTATTTGGACGTTCGTTATCAAATCGAGCTTCTCCAATTAATTCGATCATTGAATACCACCTATGGTTTGACCATAGTCATGGTACTTCATGATATAAATCAAGCATTACATTACTCAGATTATCTAGTTGGGCTAAAATCAGGCAAGGTGCTTTTTGCTGGTAAGCCAAATGAAGTCATTACCGAAGAGGCGATTTCTGAACTCTATGGTATTAGGCTCAAGGTAGCACATCTAGAAAATCGCATTCATGTGTTAATGTAGAAAGGAGGGTATAGTGAAAGGTTTAATTATTTATTCTTCACTAACAGGTAACACCAAAAAAATGGCAGAAAGACTCCATAGCGAGTTTTCTTCTACAGGTGAATGGGCAGTGCATGATATAAAAACTGCTCCTGTCTGGTCAGGCTATGATGTCGTTTTGCTCGGTGGTTGGATTGATCAAGGGACACTTGATAAGAGAATTCTAAACTACTTTGAGACGATTGAAAAAGGTAAGTGCGCCTTGGGCTTATTTGCCACGATGGGTGCTATGCCAGATAGTTTTCATGGCGAAAAATGTTATGAAACCCTCAATAATCTTTTAGAGGGACATAAGAATTTAGGAGTATATCTTTGCCCTGGTAAAGTCAGTGAAGCTGTGATTAAGCGTGTTGAGCAGATGCCAGAAGGCATTTTACCTAAAGAGGTACAACTGGAGATGATTGAAGCTGGTAAGACTTCAAGAGAGGCAACAGAGGCAGAATATCAACAAGCAGTAGAATTTTTTAGATCAAAATTTTAAGGAGGTTTCAAATGACACACTTTAAAAACAAAGCGGTTGCATTATTAGTTGTCATAGCATTCTTGATGACGAGTGTTCTTCCTCATCAAGTCGCATTTGCAGATAGTGGCTTAGATGCATTAGAAATCACGGTCATGGAAGAAGATGATGATTTAATCATCGGTTTCAGCGGTGCCAATGCTGCAACTTATGCTGGCGCAATGGATAAAATTATAATTAATGGGCATGAACTTTCTGCCGGTACTGAAGCAACAGAAGATACCTATCAAAGAGATGACTTAGAATTTACAGCACTAAGTGCATGGGCTCCATATAAGAAAAATGTCATAGAGCTTAAGACTCGTGGCTATGGGGATAGAGTTGTCAATTATGAAAAAGCAGATGGCAAGGTTTTTGCTGATGGTTTTAGTATTGATAGCGTTGTTTCAGCTGTAGAAGGTGATGAACAAGCTCAAGCAGAATCCATTCAAATTGCCTTAAATCACGACGAATTAGGCCCTGGAGAACTCAATCCTCTCTTTAATAGAGTAACTAAGATCTCTATTGATGATACAGACTATACTATGCGTGGTAGTGATGGCTATAAAAACTTTATTTTAGTCAATGGAAGTGCTCGCATTTATGCCAAATACCCTGATGGCAATAAGGCAGTGGCTGACTTTAAAAAACGTGAGAAACATAAGGTTGTCGTATTCTTTGAAGATGGCTCAACTGTTGAATATAAAGACGATGGCTATGTCTCACCAGCACAACCACCTAGTCCAGGCACCCCTGGCACGACGCCTAGCACCCCAGAACCAGAAAACGGTCTTGCAACAAGATACACTCTTGACAGTGTTGCAGTGGTGGATAACTATGGGAAAGATTTAATCATTAAGACAACACCAAGGATAGCACCAGATGAAGTGAAAACAGTTAAGGTGAATAGTAAAACCTTTAATAAAAGTTCGTTTAGATTAAAGTATGATGGTAGCTATATGTCTTCTGATGATGATGTCGTGGCTGCAGGTGAAGAAAAAACACCAATTGATTTGGTCATTACTTTTACAGATAATTCCACTTTAAAAACCAATAATGCATCAAGCCCACAACAACCAGAACAAAAAATGGGCGAAAAATATCAAATCACTACTTTTTCTCTTGAAGAAGAAACTGATGATGAAGATGGTACGACAGAGTATCTCAAACTCGTGGTTACGCCTGAGATGACAACAGAGGATTTAAAAAAGGTAGCGTCTATTACAGTTAATGATCAAGTTTTTGACTATACAGGAAGTGTCAAGAAAATTGATTGGACAACACGTGGAAAATACTTTAGAAGTTATTTTCCTGAGGTTGTTACAGCTGTGAAAAGCAAAAACCCAGTGAAAATTACAATTCAATTTAAGGATAATACCAAAATTGAAAAGGAATTGAGCTTGGCTGGCAATACACCACAACCTCAACCTCAACCAAATCCACAACCAAATCCACAACCAAATCCTCAACCAAATCCACAACCACAACCTCAACCAGATAACAAGATTGCACCAAAATATACCCTTGGTGAGGTTGTTATTAAGAAAAATTATTCTAATGAAAAAATGCTTGTGATTGGGATGACGCCAGCATTAAATTTTGCTGATAAGCAAAAGATGACCAAGGTTATTGTCAATGGCAAAGAATTCCCTGCCAACAAATTCTTTACTTCTCTTGTTGATGGCTTCCATACAACAGATGAAGAAGTGGTCAGTAAGGCAGAAACAGCAACCAATATTGGTCTTGCCATTCATTTTGAAGATGGCAGTATCTTAAAAAATCAATACGCTGACCAAGAATTCCCTAAGACAGTGGCAGAAAAGGTACTATTAACAGAACCAATCTTTAATCAAACTGCTCCTGCAGCACTTTCTTTTAAATTGAGCCTTAAAGGCGGCGAATCTGGTGATTTACCAGAAGAAGTCAAAAAAGCAAAACTCGTTGTCAATGATGTGAACTTTGATGTCAAGGCAACACGTTTTGAATATGATAGTGCAACCAAGACTTTTAAAACCAAGGATGCAGATGTTATCGCTGCAGCTAAAAAAGCAAATCCAGCGAGCTTCCAAGTACTCTTTGCAGATGGTTCAAAGGTTAATGCTCAAGCAGTTTATCAAGGTAATTCTTCTGAATTGGATAACCTCGCTGATGGCACCTATACTTTAACTTATGCAGCTTATCAAGCAGGTAGCAACCAAACAGAACATTCTGTTTTAGAAAACTTCTTTGATGTTCGTGTGAAATTAGTGGTTGACAATGGCGTGAAAACAGTCACTTTCTTAAATACTAAATTCCCAGAAATGATGGTTGATTTTGCGGTTAAAAAAGATGGACAATTCACTTCTATGACACGTGAAGAAGCCCTAAATGCTGCGGGTAAACCAAAAGAAGCGACCTATACCATTACTTTAAATAACTTAAGTGATCTACTTGAAGCTAAAATTTTAGGTACTGGTCCTATGGGTGGTATCTTAAGCGATAAAGGAAACTATGATAGCAAGAGCTATCGTCCTGTTGATCTTGTCTTTAAAGAAGCAACCCCTAACTGGAAAGGTTTTGAAAAGCACGAAAAAGAACAAGACAATCGTGAAAAAAATAATGCAAAATTACAAGATTTCTTTGAAGAATACTTTGATACCAACCATGATGGTGTCGTTAGTGATGAAGAATTTGCTAAGGCTAAGGGTGTTAAAAAGACTGAAACCTTTGCAAGTTTTAATAATGCCCTTGATTTAACAGGCATGAACCTTACTGATATCAGCCTCTTGAGCAAGGTTGGTGGAGATATTGACGCAATTTATCTTGAAGGCAATAAGATAGAATCTTTGCCAGCCAATGTCTTCTCTAACATGAAGAAATTACGTTACATTTTCTTAAGTGGAAACAATGTTTCTGAGCTTTCTTCAAAGGCTTTTGAAGGCTTAACCAACCTCACTTATTTAGATATGAATGCCAGCCCTCTAGGGACAATACCAGCTGGTACCTTTGATACCAATAAAAATCTACAAATTCTTTCTTTGGCAGATTGTGGCTTGGTATCTTTACCAAAAGACCTCTTAAAGAACAATAAAAAATTAGTTCAACTTTATCTTGGTGAAAACAAATTAGAACGTTTAGATGATGATTTCTTCAGTGGTCAAGATTATCATTTAGATAGAGTTGATATTGCCAATAACAACTTAAAAGCCTTACCGGCTTCTATGAAGAATTTGACAGGTTTAACCCAATTCTCAGCCCTTAATAACGATCTTACAGAGATCTCTGAAGATGTGTTTGCCAATATGAGAAAAATCAAAAAAGTTGATCTCAGTGAAAACCGTATCAACAAATTCCCACTATCTTTAGCACGCAATCTGATTAACGTTGCCAATAGTGGCACCCTTGCTGAAACCTCTCTTGATTTGTCTTTGAATAATATTTCAACGATTCCTGTAGAAGCGATATTTGAGCAAATGACCATCTTAAATGGTGGACAAAGACCAGATGAAAATAGTCGAGTTAAGGGAATTAAGCATATCAGTATTGATAGAAATAATTTAAAAACTGATCTTACCGAAGCAGAAAAGAGTGATTTAAAACTTATCGGCATAAAATTTGCTGACGGTATGGAAACCTATTATCCTCAAAATGCTGACAGCAAGATGAGAGCAGAAGCAAAACAAGGTAAGATTAACCTCAAGCAAGACTTTAGTATCCTAGAAATGGAATATTGGTCATTAGGTGATCTTGCTTACTTCCAAGGGAAGGAAGCCTTTGAAAGCGGGCAAGAATTC
>CALIQN010000017.1 GCA_938044045.1 uncultured Peptococcaceae bacterium | reverse complement strand
AAGTCATGGTAAGGAAAATTATGCTCATCCATCACCTTTAAAATTTCTTGTCCTACTGCGCCTGTTGCACCAACTACCGCTACACTAACTGTCTTCATCTTAAATCCTCCACTATAATATTTCGTCTAAACCCTCTACATAACCACTTAAAGTATCAATCTTATCTAAAGCCAGTGCAATTCCTGACATGAATGATGAACGATGAATGGAATCATGGGCAATGGTCAAAGTCTGCCCCACATCACCAAAAATCACCTCTTGATGTGCATTATAACCTTTCATGCGCAAAGAATGTACCCTCATGCCTTGATATTCACCGCCCCTAGCACCACTAAGAAGTTCCACTTCATCTTCTCTCGCTAAATTATGAGCGACTCTAACCTTTGCCATTCTTTCTAAGGTTGTCAAGGCTGTACCTGACGGGGCATCCTTTTTCATCTCATGATGACGCTCAATCACCTCGACATAAGGCATGTAACGTGCTGCCATTTCGGCAAACTTCATCATCAGTACTGCACCGATGGCAAAATTTGGTACGAAAAAAAAGCATGTGTTATTTTTTTTTGCAAGATTTTTGAAATTTACCTTATCTTCATCTCTAAGCCCCGTCGTCCCAACGACCATAGGAATCCCTTGAGACAGTATAATTTCTGCATTTTTTCTTAAGGCCTCTATTTGAGTCAAATCTAAAACCACATCGACTTGATTTTGTGCCAAAATCTGTTCTAAATCATCAGAAACGAGTTGTCCTGAGGGCATATTTCTAGATAATATACCAATATCTTCTCCAATATGCTTCGAGGCACTGATAGCACCAACCAAATTGAAATGATCATTTTCTAGAATCATCTTACTTGCTTCTAGTCCCATCTTGCCTGTTGCACCAATCAAGACCACATTTTTCTTCATATTTTCACCTGCCTAAATAAAAAAGATGCTAGCGTCTATCTAGCATCTTTTACCACTACCTGTGATAGATTAAAAGTATCCTAGCACAGAGTACTTTGCGTGTCAATACACCACGGACTATTTTGTGCGAGCGAGAAACTCTCTCGTACGTTCATGCTCTGGATTGGTAAACAATTTTTCTGGAGAAGCATCTTCTAGGATAACCCCTTGATTCATAAAACAAATTCTATCTGAAACTTCACGGGCAAAACTCATCTCGTGGGTAACAATAATCATTGTCAAACCACTTTCTGCTAGTTCTTTCATAATCATGAGGATGCCTTCTACCATCTCTGGGTCAAGAGCAGAGGTTGGCTCATCAAAAAGCATGACTTCCGGATCCATAGATAAGGCTCTAGCAATCGCAACACGTTGCTTTTGTCCCCCTGAAAGTTGACGTGGCAAAGCATTGATATAAGCAATCATGCCTACCTTCCTAAGGTAATTTTTAGCGTTTTCTTGTGCTTCTTTTTCACTACGACCCAAGACCTTAACTTGCGGATAAACACAATTTTCCAATACCGTCATATTATTAAAGAGATTAAACTGCTGAAATACCATCCCCACTTTAGCACAATAACTTTGTTGGTTATAGCCAGGTGCTTGGATATCCTTACCATGGTATAGTACTGCGCCACTGGTTGGTGTTTCTAATAAATTAATACAACGAAGCAAGGTTGATTTACCAGAACCACTAGAACCAATCAAGGTAACAACTTCACCTTTATCGACATTAAAATTAATTGATTTCAAAACTTCTCTTTCACCAAAAACTTTTTGTAAATTCTTTATCTGAATTACTGATTCTGCCATTTCATCTTCCCCCAGCTAAACACATTTTGCTTCTACATCATCATAAAGCTCATAGTTTGCATCGCCATCCATACGTTTTTCAACACGTGCTAAAATATGGCTT
>CALIQN010000016.1 GCA_938044045.1 uncultured Peptococcaceae bacterium | reverse complement strand
TATACCTGTATTGGAGTGTACTTTGTTCAGTTTCCTGTTAATGGTCAAAATAAATATCTGTTGACTCATGTTTATGACGCATTTAGGACAACGACCATCACCTTGAATGGTGAAATTACGAAAACTTTAACTGGTGAAAGTAAAGATGGAGTAGAAACATACTTTTCAGAAACCTTGTTGAAGGGTTATAAGTATATGAACTCTCCTGTGAATGATAAAGGGGAGTTTGTTCTTTCTGAAAAAGAATTTGAAGATTTAGCTGGATATAAGCAAGGTGACGGAGATCATTTAGTTGGTGAGAAGAAAATCAAGGATATTGCAAAAGATAAAGATCCTGAAAATAAAATGTTGAAGAATGAGTGGGGCTTGAAATTCATGTATGCCTTTGCTTCTGATGTCGATATTATAGTGATGGGAACGATTTATCTATTGCTAGGATTGTCACGATTCTTTTTCTTGATTGTATTTATTTTACTGATTGTATTGTTGCCATTTATTCTTCTATTGAGTTTGTTTCCTAAGATGGAACACTTACTGGTAGGATTTAATAAAAAAGCTATTTCAATGCTTGCCTTATCATCTATCATGCTTCTAGCAACTACTCTATTTGCTTTCTTTTACAATACTTTAACTGGATTTATCTCTACAGCTGTGAGTGGAGATTTATTAGTTATGGTATTTCTAAAAGGTGTCTTGTTATTCTTAATGTGGAAGTATAGACACTCGCTTTTATCTGCTTTTTCAAGAGTTACCAATAGTCCTGTTGGCAATATTGGTCGAGAAATCAGCAATTCTCAAGCAGTCAAAAATCTGAAAGAAAGAATTACTCGTGCAGGTAAACTTGGTTTGAAGTCAGGTAAAGATGGTTTGAAAGTTGGTGGTCAATTAGCTAAAGGTGGCTTGAAGTTGGGTAAAGATAAGTTGAGTGAAAACCTCAAAACTTTACGAAAAGAAAGTCCGTTGGTAGATAAGGTTGCTGAAAAAGGAGAAGCGGTTAAAAATCGAATGGATTCGATTAGAGAACGTAAGAATAGTTCAGTCAATGCTTTGAAAGAAAAAGGGAATAAGGCTTTGGCAAGACTTTATGGAGTACGAGCCAATGCCTTTAGAGAAGGTAGTGATGGTAGAAAGCTGTTGAATGAGAAGAAGAGAATAAAAACTGATAATGCTGAAAAATATGCTAGTCAGAAAAATGCTTCTCGTCAAGCAGTTCAGCGATTGAAGGAAGAAAGAGCCAAAAAACGTCAAAAGAGTTTTGAGGAAAAACAGGAACGTTCTGTAAAACAGAAAATGCAGAACACAAAGACTAGCAGTCCAAAGGCACTTGGTAGAAGAAAATCTGATGTTAAGAGTGCTAGAAATGATGTGGAGGGTTCTAAACAATATAGAAGTAAGAAAGAAAAGAGGTTGAAAGCAAAAAGAAGAAAGGTTGATATTTAATGGGTAAAAAAACAGCTAAACGATTAGGGTTATTGGTTGGAAGTCTTTTACCTATTCTCCTAGTGATTATCTTAGTGATTGCAAGTATTATTGGAATCGTTTCTGCTAGTGGTTCATCAGGAAGTACAACTGGTAAGAGAACACGTTTGACAGCGCAAGAAGTGGCTCAAAAAGCTAATATATCTGTCGAACGTGCAGAAGATGTCATTAAGATTCTAAACTGGCAACTCTCTAAAGAGAAATTCACTTTAGAGGGTTCTACTGGCTCTCTTGCCAATGCAGAAAGAGAAAGTGACTTTGATCCAAAACTAACGAATCCGTCAGGTGGAGTTGCTGGATATTTTCAATGGTCAGGCTGGGACGGAAATACTATCAATGGTGATAGATGGGCGAATGCAAGTTCACGTACTTTAGATAGTACGGTGGAACTAGAGTTAATGTCCTATGAGTTAAATCATGGCTATAAAAAAGTCAAGGACTACATGCAAAAGGCGACTGATCCTTTTGAAAGTGCTAAGTATTGGTCTGAACATTATGAGGGTGTATTGCTTTCAGACGGTCAGACAAAACTAGAGAAGCTGGAAAAGGACAGTAAGAAATGGTATGAAGTGTTTAAGGGAACGATTGAATCTGATGGATCAAGTGGAAATGCAATAGCTGGTAGTATTGATGTGCCATTTGGTCAAGTTTCAACTGATTTACCTAGTGGATATTCGATTGATAAGGAAATTACAAAAGAAGGCTATATTACTCAGTCTTATCCTTATGGTCAATGTACTTGGTATGTATTCAATCGAGCAAAAGAATTTGGAATACATTTTGATCCATACATGGGAAATGGTCGTGACTGGGCGCATAAGTCAGGTTACGAAGTGACGAATACTCCTACAAAACATTCTGCTGTTAGCTTTCAAGGGGGGCAAGCAGGTAGTCATAGCGTTTATGGTCATGTAGCCTTTGTCGAAGATGTGAAAGATGATGGATCAATATTGATTTCTGAATGTAATGTTATTCAACCAATGCAAGAAACAGGTATTACTGATTTTCGTGTATTTACTGCTGAACAGGCAAAAAACTTTATGTATGTGATAGGAAAATAAGAAAAGAGGAAAAAATATGAATAAAAAAATTGTAACGTTAGCGTGTGTAACGCTGTTGAGTAGCTTTGTAGCTGGTGTAAATGCTGATGAATTATCTTTGGGTGGAAGTGTAGATTCTAAAGAAGATACTGCTGGTTTAGTTGTGGCAGAACAGCCAAAAGAAGAAAAGCCTGCTGTTGATCCTGCTGGTCAAACTGAAGGTGAGAATCTTGATTTAGGTGGTAAAACTGAAAAAGAGCCTTCACAAGATAATGCAGGTGTCGTAGTAGAGCCTACAACTCCATCAGAACAGCCAAAAGAGGAAAAACCTAAAGAAGATAAGCCTTCTGAAAATCTTGGTAAGGAATCTGAAAAAGAGCCTTCACAAGATAATACAGGTGTCGTAGTAGAGCCTACAACTCCATCTGAAAAACCGAAGGAAGAACAACCAAAAGAGGAACAGCCAAAAGCTGATACTCAAAAGGAAGCTGATCCAAAAGTTCAGGAAGATAAGAAGAAGGCTGAAGATAATGTTGGTGTGAAAGAATCTGATGATCCTAAACCATTGAATGTTTCTAAAGAAGATATTCAAGAACAGCCTATTGAAACTAATACTGGTCACAAGGTAGTTTCAACGAATCAAGGAAAAGTTGTAGTTGAAACAAGCGAAGGTGATTATGCTGAAAAAGAGCCTTATGAAGTAGGTGCTGTGAAGCAAAAAGATGGTACTATTGCTTTGAAAGATAAAGAAGGTCAGTTAAAAGTCCTTCCGAATACTGGAACAGCTAGTACAATTTTTACTACTATTTGGGGATTTGTAGGATTGATTGCAACTGTAATTGGTAAGCGTAAATTTAAGTAGAATAAACAGCAAGGTAGGGTAGTTCCTACCTTGTTTTTTGTTATTTTAAGGAGAAATAATAAAAGAGCCTAAACAAGTATTTAATATTGAAGTTCCGATTCCTGCTGATATGGTTTTGATTAGTCGTTCTGAATATTTAGATTTGATTCAAAAAGAAGAAGTTGGTCAATGGTGGACGATTGATAAGGTTGAGGAATTATTGTCAATTAGTAAAACTAAACTGGTAAATGATATTTTATTGAATCCTTCAATTAAAAAAGAAGTGGATATTGAGCAGAATGAAGATGGTTTTGTGTTATATCCAAAAACAAAGGGTTCACCTTATAGATTCCTTGCAAGGAAAACTAGAGAATATTTTGATAAAAACTATCAAAGAATATTATTGATGTTATAATGGAATAGTGATGATTGCTATTTAGGAAGGGGGAATTGTGGCAAGTTATCGACAACGTGGAAAAAGTAAACTTTGGGACTATCGAATTTTCGATAAGCAAGGAAAAGTTGTTGCGACAAATTCAGGCTTTAAAACGAAGCGTGAAGCTATGAATGAAGCGCAAGAGAAAGAACGTAAGCTGTTTCAATCGAATTATACAGCTAGATTTGATAGTAAGGCTACCTTGTATGGATTGTGGCAAGATTGGTATGATCTTGTGATATTGCCTTCAGAAAAGGCGAATGGAACGAAGGAAGGGTATTATTCAAGAGGTAAGGTGATAGAAAAACTATTCTCTGATATACCAGCTATGAGCCTAAACCATCAGGAATATCAGTCACGTTTGAATGATTTTGGAGAAAATGTGACGAAGGATCATTTAAGAAGAATCAATGCTGATATAAGGTCAACGATTAAATTTAGTCAAAGAAGTGGCTTGCAGATAGTAGATATTACAGAAGATGTTAAAATCTATGGATTGGAAGCTGGGAATATAGATGATAAGTATATTCATAGTATTTCAGAATATAAGGATTTGTTATCTCACTTACAATCGAAGTTTAATTATAGGGAATCTGTGATACCATATCTGCTATATTTTCTATTTAAGACTGGATTCAGGGTTGGTGAAGGTATGGCAGTTTGCTGGTCTGATATTGATTTTGAAAATAAAACAGTTAGAACATATCGGAGATATATAGGAGATAAGCAAGAGTTTGCACCTCCTAAAACGAAAACCTCAATCAGAGAAATTCCTATTGATGATGATTTAATACAAGTATTAAAATCATTGAAAGTGGAACAGGATAAGATTCTTTTTGATCGTGAAGAATTAAAAAAGCATGATTTAGTATTCTTTGATAGGAGATATAAAGTTCCTACAAATTCAGGTTTAAATAAAAGTCTAAGGGTTTGTTTAACTGAATTAGGAATAGGAAGTCAGGATATGACAGCGACAGCAGGCAGACACACTTATGGATCATATTTATTAGCGAATGGAATTGATATATGGGTAGTTGCAAGGTTGCTTGGTCATAAGGATATACAGCAGATTATCAGGACTTATGGTCATGTGCTTCAAGAAGTTATTGATAAAGAATATGAAGTGGTCAGGGAAATAATGCTAGATAAAGAATAGAATTATTTTGACCAAAAATTGACCAAAAGTATTTAAAAGCCTATTAGAATAGGGTTTCTAAGCCTTAGTTCGATGCTTGCAGGGGGCAGTACTAGCCACAAAAACACTGGTTATCCAGTGTTTTTTCTTTGACCAAATTTTAAACATTTAATATGATATCTATGGTGTGTTATAATAGATGTAGATTTTGTTGTTTTTGGGAGAGAGAAATGAAAGAAAGATATTATGAATTTTTG
>CALIQN010000015.1 GCA_938044045.1 uncultured Peptococcaceae bacterium | reverse complement strand
AGCAACTTATCTCAATGTAGGTGTGGATGCCTCAAAGTTTGAAAATCTAAGTGATTCAGAAAAGATAACTTCCTTACTTGAGTTGACCGAATTGGTTTTATTGCACTATGCAGAGAGTGAAGAAGATAAGGTAGAGATTTCTCAGGCGATTATGAGGTTAAAACAAGAAGGCGAAAAAATTGAGTTGCCTTATCAATCTAAAGAGGATCAGAGTATAGGGGCCTTTGTGACGATGACGATCCAAAATGATGGACGATGTCAGCTTTACTTAACGATTAAAAACCAAAGTGATGAGTCTATCTTACTTAAAAAAAATCTACGTAATACCCATTGTTTTTCTGTTGCAGATCAGCTTTGTGGTACCTTGCTTTTACGAAAGAGTAAGGTTATTATCAAACCACAGAAAAATATTGGTAGTAAAAATTTTGAACCGATTGAAGTTGCTTTTTAAGTTACAATATACCGATTAGTATGATGTACTAATCGGTTATTTCAGTTTATAAAGAGGAGAATACTGTACATGATGAGAAGCATGACAGGATATGGACGAGCAGAAATGCAAGGTGAGGGTTATACCATCACTTTAGAATTAAAGTCTATCAATGGACGATACTTTGAATGCCAATTTAGAGGCTTACCTAAAATTTTAGCTGAGGCTGAAATAAAATTGTCAGCATTATTAAAAGAAAAACTAGTGCGTGGCAAGGTAATGGTGCGCATACAGCTTGATATGGCTAGTGAACAAGCTGAGAAAAATATTGATTTTTCTCAGCTTCTCCATTACCATGAGACTTTAAGCACCTTTGCTTTAGCGCATGGACTAAATTATAGTGCGAATATTGAAGATTTGCTTTCTCTTCCTTATGTGATTAGTGAGGGACAAGATTTTGATGAGCGTGGCAAAGCGACACTTGAAAAACATTTATTCTATGCTTTAGATGAGGCGATCGAGCGCTTACTAGAAGAAGAAAAGCGTGAGGGTCAGGCGATTCATTTAGATATTCTTGATAAAATAGCCCAGCTAAAGGGACTGGTAAAAGATTTACAAGATGAAGAAGCGTCTTTAATCGAAGATTATACCTTACGCCTCAAAAAACGTATTGCTCAACTGGCAGAGGTAGCAGAAAATGATGAACGTTTGCTGCAAGAGGTGGCCATTTTAACAGAAAAAACAACCATTGATGAAGAATTGACTCGTCTTAAAACCCATTTGGTAGGGATGGAAGAAATGTGTCAAGAGCCAGTAGTGGGAAGAAAACTGGATTTTATGCTACAAGAGCTTAATAGAGAGATTAATACAATAGGTAGCAAGATTCAGACGGTGACACTGAGCCAAAAGGTTGTTATGATAAAAGGTATTTTAGAAAATATCAGGGAACAAGTACAAAATATTGTATAATGGGTGATAATTATGTTAGGACATAAAAAAGAAGGCTTGCTCTTGGTGATGAGTGGACCTTCTGGTGCTGGGAAAGGGACACTTTGTGCCAAGCTCAGAGAAGAGATTGAACTCAGTTACTCCATTTCAGCCACGACAAGGGCACCACGTACGGGAGAAGTCGATGGTGTGAATTATTTTTTTATGACCAGAGAAGGTTTTCAAGAGAAAATCAAGGCTGGTGGTTTCTTAGAATGGGCAGAAGTTTATGATAACTATTATGGGACGCCGATAGACTACATCAAAGAAGTGACTCAAGCAGGTAAAGATGTGATGGTAGAAATTGATCCTCAAGGTGCCAAACAAGTCAAGCTAAAAATGCCAGAGGCTGTACTCATCTTCATTATGCCACCTTCCTTTAAAGAGCTTGAAAATCGGATAAGAGGTAGGGCGACTGAGGAAGAAGCAGAGATTAGAAAACGTCTTGGTAGTGCCATCAATGAGATTAAGACCCTTTCAGTCTATGATTATGTGATTGTTAATGACGATTTGCTAGAGGCAGTCAATGATTTAAGAAGCATTATTAATTCTGAAAAATGCAAAGTCATGCGCAATAGAAAGTTACCAGAAGAGTTTAGTCGAGATAAGGAGTTATTATAATGTCAAAGGTTACAATTGAAAGCTTGCTAGAACACGCCCCAAGTAAGTATGCGCTTGCAGTAGTGATTGCCAAAGAAGCAAGGGAACTTGTGGGAGAAATGAAACAAGATAAGGTAGAAGATGCCCAAGAAAAGGGTGAAAAATTCCAGTCTGATAAAGAGCCAGTGACGGACTATCCAACTAGTAAATTTGTCAGCGAGGCAATTAGAGATGTGGCTAGGGGAGAAGTCCCTTACCAATTTCCTGAGGCGTAAGAGATGAATGTCATACTTGGCGTCACAGGTGGAGTGGCTGCCTATAAGGCGCTGACTTTAACGAGTCTCATGGTTAAGGCTGGACACGAGGTTCAGGTTGTTTTCACACCAAATGCCAATGCTTTTGTAGAAAAGTTGCCTTTTGAAGCGTTGTCAGGACGTCGTGTCTTGGATAGTCATTTTGACCAACAAAGTGATCCTATTGCTCATATTCGTTTGGCAGATTGGGCAGATAAAATTATCATCGCCCCATTAACAGCCAACACCATGGCAAAACTTGCCTATGGGATGGCAGATAATTTTTTGACCACTTTGGCTCTGGCTTATGATGATAGTTTATACCTTGCACTAGCAATGAATGATCAGATGTATGCCAATGTTTATGTTCAGGAAAATCTCATGCGTTTAAAAAGAGAGGGACATATTATTTTGGCGCCAAGTAGTGGACTGCTTGCCTGTGGGCATACAGGTCAGGGTAGATTACTTGAGCCAGAAGAGATTTATAGCCTCTGTTTTGAGGAAACGAAAAAAGACTATTTTGGAAAAAATGTATTGATTACAGCTGGACCAACAAGGGAGCCAATTGATCCAGTGCGTTATATTACCAATCATAGTTCTGGCAAAATGGGTTATGCGTTGGCAAAAATGGCAAAAAAAAGAGGGGCAAGGGTAACCTTGATTTCTGGACCTGTCAATTTGCTTGCACCAAAGGATGTTAAGGTCATTTCAGTTCAAACGACCAAAGAGATGTATGAGGCGATACAAAAAAATTTTGAAGCCAGTGATGCCCTCATTATGGCAGCAGCGCCAGCAGATTTTTATGTTGCCAATCGAGCTGAGGAAAAGATCAAAAAAGATGGCAATGGCTTAAATTTAGAATGGGGAAAAAACCCTGATATTTTAAAATGGGCAGGAGAGCATAAAGGGAGTAAGGCTTTAGTTGGTTTTGCTGCAGAAACTGAAAACTTACTGGAAAATGCCAAGGCGAAGCTCATCAAAAAAAATATAGATTTTATTGTGGCAAATAATGTTAAGACAAAAGATGCAGGCTTTGGGCATGATGTAAATACAGTGACCATCCTCTCCAAGGATAAAACAGAATCTTTACCAACCCTTTCCAAAGAAGAGGTTGCCGATGAAATACTCAATCGTTTAAAATTAGTGATGGATTAATATCCAAAAGGAGGTTTTTTGATTGAAAAAATACTTTACTTCTGAGTCAGTAACAGAGGGGCATCCAGATAAAATTGCCGATCAGGTATCAGATGCTATTTTGGATGCAATTTTAGCAAAAGATGCCAATGCTCGTGTGGCTTGTGAGACTTTTTTGACAACGGGAATGGTACTTATCTCTGGAGAGATTAGCACCACATGTTATGTCGATATGCCTCAGATAGCACGTCAAGTCATCAAAGAAATTGGCTATGATGATGCACGTCATGGCTTTGACTATAAGACGAGTGCCGTTTTGACTTCTATAGGGGAACAATCTTCTGATATTGCTCAAGGTGTGGATTGTGCCTTAGAAGCAAGAGAAGGCAAGATGAGCGATGATGATATTGAGGCGATAGGTGCTGGAGATCAAGGTATGATGTTTGGTTATGCCAGCAATGAAACAGAGACCTATATGCCGCTACCAATCTACCTTTCTCATGAACTGACAAAAAGATTAAGTGTTGCCAGAAAATCTGGTGAACTGTCTTATCTTTTGCCAGATGGTAAAAGTCAGGTCACAGTAGAATACCAAGATGGTAAACCTGTACGTGTTGACACCGTTGTGATTTCTACGCAGCATAAAGAAGATATTGACTTAGGCGTATTGCGTGAAGATATTATCAATAAAATTATTCTAAAAGTGATTCCAGAAAATCTTTTGGATGAGGCGACCAAATACTATGTTAATCCAACAGGACGCTTTGTTGTTGGTGGTCCACAGGGTGATACAGGACTAACAGGACGTAAGATTATTGTTGATACCTATGGTGGTATGGCAAGACATGGTGGTGGCGCCTTGTCAGGTAAGGATGGCACCAAGGTAGATCGTTCTGGAGCGTATATGGCAAGATACATTGCCAAAAATATTGTTGCAAGTGGCTTGGCAGAGCGTTGTGAAGTACAGGTCGCTTATGCCATTGGGGTGGCAAGACCGATGTCACTTTTAGTGGAAACTTTTGGCACCAATAAGGTCAGTGAAGAAAAAATTGTTCAAGCTGTTCTTGAAGTTTTTGATTTACGCCCAGCTGCGATTATTCGTGACCTTGAACTAAGAAAGCCAATTTTCAAACAATGTGCTGCCTATGGGCATTTTGGACGCCATGATATTGATTTACCATGGGAAAGATTGAATCGTGTAGAAGCGTTGAAGAAAGCTATAGAAAATTAAAAATAGGCAGACATTATGTCTGCCTATTTTTATCTTCATGAAAGGAGGGTGATGGTAGTGTTTGTCAAAGTTGCTTTAGCAATTGAAGCAAAAGATGGTGGTATGGGTTATTACTATCATGTGGAAGATGGTCTGATTTCTGAGCTGAGTTTAGGGAAAAGAGTCGTCGTCCCCTTTGGTCAAGATGAAGCTATTGGCTATATTATTGAAATAAAAGCGTCGATTCAAGCAGAGTATAAGATTAAAGCGATTTTAGGCTTTATCGATCAAGAAACTTATCTTTCAGACTTGTATTTTAATTTTGCCTTAAAGGTGGCACGCTATTATTTTACCAATCCTTATTATGTTTTGGAATTGATGTTTCCGAAGTTCAAAAAAATGAAAAAGCTTGTGACTTTTAGTCTTTCTCACGCTTCAGCGTGGTCAGAGCATTTTAAAGATGATTCTATCAAGGTTTTATATGAAAACTTATCTAGAGGTGCTTTGAGTAAAGAAGATGTAGAAGGCTATCTCTCAGCAAAGATACTAAAAAAATTCTTAGCCAATCAATTGCTGGAAAAACACTATCAATTCCTACCTATAGGGAAACCTAAGGAAAAAAAGATTTATCGATTGCTAGAAAATGACACACCGCTATCCAGCCAAGCGAAAAAACAAAGACGAATTTTAGACTTATTTGAAACCCATGATTGTCTGGATAAGAAAACGATAGAAGACCTTTTAGAGACAACAGTTGGTGAGGCATTAAAAGCCTTGGTGGTTAAGGGTTACCTCAAAGAAGAAAGTGTTCCAGTAGAGCGTATTTACCAGCAAGAGGGAAATTTTGGTTGTGCTCAAGGGATTACTTTAAATCATGAGCAAGCAAACGCTTATCAAGAGGTGATATCTAGCTTAGATAAGGGCTATCAAGGTTTCTTACTCAATGGGGTGACTGGAAGTGGTAAGACAGAAGTTTATATTGCCCTTGTAAAACATATTTTACAAAGAGGCGAAAAAGCGCTTGTCCTTGTACCTGAGATCGCTTTAACGCCTCAACTTTATGGGCGATTTCAAGCTGTTTTTGGTGAAAAAATTGGACTTTGGCATAGTGGTTTGTCTGATGGGGAGAGGCTTGACCAATGGCAAAGATTGCAATCGGGTAAGACTGAGGTGCTTTTAGGGGTGCGTTCAAGTATTTTCGTACCAATGGACAATTTGGGTATAATTATTATTGATGAGGCACATGAAGCAAGCTATAAACAATCCGAGCCAGAGCCACGCTATCATACATTAAAAGTTGCAGAATTATTGGCAAAGATGACGCATATTCCACTAGTGCTTGGTAGTGCCACACCACTAGTGGAAACAACTTGGCAAGCAAGGGAAAAAGGTAGCTATAAAGAGTTGTTTCTAAAGGAGAAAGCTTTAACGCAGGATAGCACCAAACTAATTTTATATGATATGCGTCAAGAAAGTCGACATGAAGGCTACTTTATTGGTGATTTGCTTTTAAAAAAGATAGAGGATCGTCTTTTAAAAAAGGAGCAGATTATACTTTTTTTAAATCGGAGGGGCTATGCTACTGTTGTCCAATGTCAGTCTTGTGGTGAGCTACTGACTTGTCCACATTGCTCAAGTCATCTTACCTATCATCAAGGCAAGGCGAGCTTGAGTTGTCATTATTGTAATGAACAATTTACGCTGCCTAAGTTTTGTCCTAATTGTAAGCAAGCAACCTTAGATTATAAAGGTTATGGTACAGAACAAGTTGAGCATTATCTAAAAAAATGGTTTCCAGAAACGAAGATTTGCCGTTTGGATTATGATACGACTAGGGAAAAAGATGCTTTTTCTAGAAAACTTTCTAGCTTTTTTACTGGAGAGTATAGTATACTACTGGGAACGCAGATGATTGCCAAAGGCTTAGATGTAGAAAATGTTACCTTGGTGGGTGTCATCAATGCGGATATAGGCTTAGGTGCCTTGGATTATAAAGCAAGAGAGAAGACATTTTCTCAGCTTTTACAAGTTGCTGGTAGAGCAGGACGAGGTAATAAGTCAGGAGAAGTTGTGATACAATCTTATCAAGTTGAACAAGGAATGTTTGACTACCTTTTGAAAGGCGATTATGAAGGCTTCTATCAAGAGGAAATTAAGGAACGAGAGCTGATGGGCTATCCACCTTTTACCAACTTACTTCGCATCCTTGTGAGTGATACTGATGAGGCTTACCTTAAGAATGCCTTGGCTTTAATGAAAGAGACCATAGTAAATTCTAATGAAGTCGTTACTTTGATGGGGCCAGCGCCTTGTATTATTGAAAAAGTACGAGGACGTTATCGTTATCAGATGATTCTCAAAGGTGATGGCAAAGCTTTGTACCGTCTAGGTTGGTTATTGCGTCATCGTTACCGCTTTTCAAAACATAGAAAAAATTATCGTATGAGTATAGATTTAGCACCAGAATCACTGTTATAGGAGGTTGAAATGGCAGTATATAATATTGTAAAAAAAGAGGACCCGATTCTTCGTAAGCAAGCAAAAGAGGTTTTAGAGGTGACCCCTAAAATTGTTAAGTTAATTCAAAATATGGCAAGTACCATGTACAAGGAAAAGGGGATAGGTTTAGCAGCACCACAGGTGGGCTTTTCAAAACGTGTTATTGTTGTCGATATAGACGATGAGCATGGACTTTATGCCTTGGTTAATCCTATCATTGTGGAAAAAAAGGGTGCAGAAAATGGCGCAGAAGGTTGTTTGAGCTGTCCAGAAGAGTATGGTGAAGTGATTCGTGCCAAGAAAATTGTTGTAGAAGGTCTAAATGAAAAAGGGGAGCCAGTTAGAATTCAGGCAGAAGGTCTTTTAGCAAGAGCCTTCCAACATGAAATTGACCATCTAGATGGGATTTTATTTATTGATAAGGCGACAAATTTGAGAAGAGGCGAGTAGAATGAAAATTGTTTTTATGGGGACGCCACCTTTTGCTGCGCATTTACTTTCTGTTTTACTTGAGGGCGGCCATGAGGTGCAAGCAGTTTTTACTAAGCCTGATACCCCTCAAGGAAGAGGGAGAAAATTGGGTATTTCTGCAGTTAAGGCTTATGCTATTGAAAACAATTTGGCACTCTATCAACCTCATAAGCTTGAGGGTGAAGAGATGGAAGCCTTATTAGAAAAACTTCAACCTGATTTTTTGGTGGTGGCAGCTTATGGTAAAATCTTGCCTCAAAAATTCCTATCATGGGCAAAGATTGCTCCCATTAATATTCATGCCTCACTATTGCCCAAGTATCGTGGTTCAGCACCCATTCAATGGGCAGTACGTAATGGGGATAGCGTGACGGGAATATCTTTTATGCGCATGGAAGCGGGCTTGGACTCAGGTGCCGTTTATCATATGGAAGAACTGGCATTAGAGGATGGGGAGACGACGGGTACGCTCTTTGACCGCTTGGCAAGCCTTAGCGGCAAGCATTTATTAGAAGTTCTAGAAGGTGTGGCAAGTGGCAAGTTAGTCGCCATACCTCAAGATGAAAGTACTGTGACCTATGCCCCACGTTTTGAAAAAGAAGATGAAAAGATAAATTGGGCTTTACCGGCTCACGATGTCAAAAATTTGATTCATGCGTTATCCCCGACCCCTGGGGCTTATACCCTACTTGGTGATTTGAGACTAAAGTTTTATCAAGCTGAAGTTGTGGCAGGTGAGGGCGAAGCAGGACGCATTTTAGAAGTAGGTAAAAAAGGTTTAAAGATTGCTTGTGGAGAGGGTGCCATTTTATTACAAGAAGTGCAACCTCAAGGAAAAAAACTCATGTCAGTTGCTGCCTTTTTGAATGGTACTAAGCTGACAAATAAGGATAAGTTAGGATAGGAGATAGAATCATGTATTTACACTGGTCGATGATTTTAATGATACCGGGGTTATTGCTTGGTATGTACGCACAAGCAAAGGTATCTAGCGCCTATAAAAAGTATAGCAATATAGCAATATCAGGGACTTATACAGGCGCTGATGTTGCCAGAAGAATGCTAGCAGATAATAATTTAGGACATATTAGAATTGAAGAAGTCGCAGGGACAATGAGTGACCATTATGACCCTAGGAGTGGGGTAGTACGTCTTTCTCATGATGTCTATCATGGACGTACGATTGCTGCCCTAGGTATTGCAGCGCACGAAATAGGTCATGCCATTCAAGATGGTCAAGGGTATGGGGCATTGAAGCTTAGAAATGCAGTGATACCAGTCACCAATTTTGGCAGTATGCTTTATTTTCCTCTCCTTTTGTTGGGGATGGTGATGAGTATACCTCTTTTAATTAAATGGGGGATTATCCTCTTTTCGTTAATTGTATTTTTTCAGTTAGTAACTTTACCAGTAGAGTTTGATGCAAGTAGGAGAGCTTTGGTAACGCTTGAGACCGATGGCTTCTTAAACCAAGATGAGATGGTTGGTGCAAGAAAAGTATTGGGTGCAGCAGCACTGACTTATGTTGCAGCAGCAGTTACGGCAATCCTAGAGCTTTTAAGATTAGTGATACTATTTGGAGGAAGAAATGAGTAAAACCTCAAGAGAAGTCGCTTACGAAGTGCTTTATGAGGTGATAGAGGAAGGAGCTTATGCCAATATCGCATTGGATAAAGCTCTTTTTTCTTGCACTTTAAATGCATTGGACAAACGCTTTGTGACAGAGCTAGTTTATGGTACGATAAAGTATCTTAGACATTTGGACTATGTGTTGTCTTTTTATGTTAAGCGTCCTTTAAAAATAACAGATAAAGCTGCAAAACTGGTTTTAGAAATGAGTGCCTATCAATTGCTTTTTATGGATAAAGTACCGGAGCATGCCCTTGTCAATGAGGCAGTGGAACTAATCAAAAGCTTAGGTAAGGAAGAATTAGCCAATTTTATCAACGGTACCTTAAGAAGTTTGGCAAGAAATGAAGTGAATATTGTTTGGCCAGATAAGAAAAATAAGACGAAGTATTTGGCGACTTATTATAGCTTTCCAGAATGGATTATCGATATTTTTATGATGAGAGGCAAGGCAAAAGGGGCAGAAGCGATTTGTAAGTATTTCAACGCACCTAGTAGTCTTTGGATTAGAACAAATACACTAAAAACAAGTCGAGATAAGTTGATTGAGGATTTAGCGGAAGCCGGTGTAAAGACTATTCCTTCTAAAAAGACAGCTGAGGGGCTACTCCTTTGTCAGGGTGTGAACTTGCGTGAGTTGAAAAGTTTTGTAGAGGGTGAGTTTATCGTACAAGATGAAAGCTCGATGTTAGTGGCTCATGCACTGAATCCTCAAAAAGAGGATGTCATCTTAGACCTTTGTGCGGCACCTGGAGGTAAGACAACTCATATTGCAACCCTTATGGAAAATGGGGGAAAAATTGTAGCTTGTGATCTTCATCAACATCGTCTTGGCTTAATTCAACAAAATGCCAAAAGACTCGGCGTGACAAACATTACCTTAGAGCAAATGGATGCCAGTGACCTACCTGATTTTTGGCAAGAATCTTTTGATAAGGTACTTGTGGACGCTCCTTGTAGTGGACTTGGTGTCCTCAATAGACGAGCAGATGCAAGAATGAAAAAACATCGTTATCAAGTCAAAGAACTTGAAGTGTTGCAAGCAAAGATTTTAGATGAGGCAGCAAAGGTTTTAAAACCTAAGGGTGTTTTGCTTTATAGCACTTGTACAATGACAAAAGAAGAAAATGAAAAGCAAGTAGAAGCCTTTTTAAAGAGACATCCAGAGTTCACCTTAGATATTAACCTACCAAGTTTTTGGCAGAATACTACTGGTGGTGAAAATGGGATGAAGCAATTTTTACCTCACCTTGATGGTGTCGATGGCTTTTTTATAGCGAGGTTAGTAAAGGCGTGAAGGATTTAAGAGAATATAGCTTAGATGAGCTAAAAATGATTTTATCAGACTTAGGTTTGGCAGACTTTCGTGCCAAACAGCTGTTTGAATGGATACACAAAAAAAATATTTTTACTTTAGAAGAAGCACATAATTTAGGTAAAGAGACAATCACCAAGTTGAGACAAGCAGGCTATGATTTGCCTCAAATGAGCTGTTTAAAAGCGCTGATTTCCAAAGATGGACAGACAGAGAAATATTTGTTACAGTTATCGGATGGGGAAACCATAGAATGTGTCCTCATGCATTATGATGGTGATTTTGCCAAAAAACGCTATAGTCTTTGTATTTCCAGTCAAGTGGGCTGTGCTATGGGATGCGAGTTTTGTGCAACAGGAAAACAAGGACTCACCAGACAGCTCACTTTGGGCGAGATTTTAGCACAGGTCTATTGGGTCAATCGAAAATTATCCAAAAGTAATGATCGTGTGGGCAATATTGTTTTTATGGGCATGGGTGAACCTTTCCATAACTATGATAATCTCATCAAAAGTATTCATCGCTTAAATGATGAATTAGGGGCCGGTATTAGCCAAAGACGGATGACCGTATCGACTTGTGGTCTTGCACCTAAGATAAGAGCCTTTGCTGATTTGGAGTTAGAGGTGGGGTTAGCGATTTCCCTACATGAGGTTGATAATCCTTCGAGGTCTGCCTTAATGCCGATTAATCAAACCTACCCGTTGGAAGTCTTGATTCAAGCTTGTCAGTATTATCAAGAAAAGACAAAGAAACGTTTGAGCTTTGAATATGCCCTTGCAAGCCAGGTGAATGTTTCTAAAGAAAAAGCAATGGCTTTATCAAGATATTTACAAAATTTGGATTGTCATATCAATCTTATTCCCATCAATGCAGTAGATGAGCGCTTTCAAAAACCAACAAAGAAAGAGATCTATCAGTTTTTACATCTCCTTGAATCTAATGGGCTCAAGGTGAGTATTCGTCAAGAAAAAGGTGGCGATATAGAGGGTGCTTGTGGACAGTTAAAGAGTGCCTATAAAGGTATAAGTAACCATGAAAATTGAATAAAAAAGAAATGAAATGCCGGAAAGTTTTAAAACTTTCTGGCATTTTTATGTAAATGTATAAATCTGATATTGTTGATTTTGAAAGCTCTTTAAAAAAATTTTAATGATATAAAATAATACTACTTATGATATTATGGTTCTTAGGCTTAGGAGGAGGCATGGTAGAAAATAGCTTGAG
>CALIQN010000014.1 GCA_938044045.1 uncultured Peptococcaceae bacterium | reverse complement strand
TCAAAATTCAACCTGCAATTTATGATAGAATGGGTGCCATTCAAGAAGTAGACTTGGGTAGCGGCGACTACAAGAGAGTAGAAGTTGATCCTACTAAGATCATCGAAGTGGGTTCAACACCTGCAACAGCTGCCACTATCAGAACACGTTACACCAACTCTAACCTCTTTGGGGTACAAAGTTTGGGTTACAACAAAGGTGAATTCGACTATGGGGTTTACTTCTATGGTAGTGGTGCGACAAGTGGTTCGCTTTTAGATCAACCTTCTGCGCCAGGACCTACTACAGGACCTACTGGTAATGAATTAACAGGTGATGTTAAACAATTTAAAGATCTTGCAATGTTGACCTATCTCTCAGGTCTAGGTTTGAATAACACCACCAAGCCAGCGACCTATGCGACTGCGATTTTAGCAGGCGGGAATCCATATAATACTGCAGCTGGTGTCGCAACGGCTAGAGCAGCAATTTTAGCTCAAGAGGCTCAAAAAATTGAGCATAAGGTCTACAAAAAAGAAGGCACAACCTTTGTTGATGCGACTGCAGAATTAAATATCAATAGCCCTCACCCTGGTACCTATCAAATTTCTGGTAACCAAAGAGGCACTTACTATGTCGTCTTCAATGCGAAAAATGGTTACAATGCTGACAAACCTAAAACGCCAATTGTTCGAGCACTACCAGATAAGACGAAGGCGAATCAGCTTGTAGCTGCAGATACAGATGATTTGAAAAACTATAAATCAGGAGCTGACGTCTTCTACCTCACAATTGGGGTCAATAGTGCAGAACTCGGTGCAATTTACAACTATGTTCGTGAAGATGTAGCGGCTGACACAAATAATCAAGTAACCCTCAATAATGGTGATGTTGTTGTCAATATTGCGGATAACAATAGCACTAACCTTGTAAACTTTGACGTTTATCCAATCGTGATTGATAAGTGGTTCCTTGACAAGTATTTCCCTGGTGGCGCACCTGCTAAGCTAGATGATGCGGCAAAAGCTACCATCAAAAATGCAACCGGTCAGACTGTAGAACAACTTTTAACTACCCCATACAGTGGTGTTAGCTACATGACAACCACTGACTTCAAGTTTAATGATATGGGTGCAGCAAACTGGAATGCGGGCAACAGCCCACTTATCACTGCTGCAGGTGTAGCAACCGAAAACTTGACCCTAGCCAATGGTAATCAAACGAAGATTATCAAACAAGAAGTTCGTGTAGATAAAGGTCGCCTAAACAATAACGACCTTGGTCTCAAGGCTGCACCTGGTGAATTTAATGGTGCGGGTAGCCTCATTGCTAGTCCATCTGGCTTTACCCCATCAACAGCAACTGCATTTGATATCGCACCTGTAAAGGTTAAGCAAAGTGTTGACGCTGTCCTTCAAGACATCGTGGTCACTCCAGCTGATGGCGTCGAAATCAATACTGGTGAAACCGCTAAGTTTACAGTTCAATACAGAACTGATGACAATGCGCTTGTTCCGGTCACAGCAGACAACTTAAATGATGCAAATAGCGCAGCGCATCATTACTTGAAAGTTGAACAACTCAGTGGTCCAACCGGTGCAACCCTAGTGAAACAAGCACCTGTTGGTAGCAATCCTGCTGAGCTTCAATTCACAGCAACAGAAATTGGTACCTACAAGTACAAACTACAAACAACGAATATTCGTGGTGCTAATGTACCAAACCTTCAAGATGGTAAGATTATCAGCTTCACAGTTGTTCCAAGCATCAGATCAAACTATGAACTTTGGGTTGGTGATGAACTCACCGTTGACCTAGGTAGTGATTTGAGTCTAGCTGATATTGAGCTTGAACCAACACCAAACAATGTTTTAGATCCAGCAAAACTTGCTCAAGGCAAGCTTGCAATTGATCCAAACTGGCCAAACATCGGCAACCCAACCAACCAAATTGAAACCGTTGAAGTTAAACTCAAAAAAGACGGCGACTACCTCGGCACCTTGAAGTTTGACGTGGTTTGCCACCCAAGAGGCAATGCAACCTATAGCATTGAACCAGTCACTATCTTTGATGATAATGAAACCCATGTTTCTCCAGCGGGTCCGGTCGAACTTGACCGTGATACCAATACTAGCTTCCTTGTACGTGTGAAGAAGACTTATGATGATGGCACTTTTGAATATGTAGATGCTACTGATATCAACCTCACCAACCAAGGTATCTATGATGCTAATGGTACCACCGACACCAATGACTTCTTGACCTTTGCACCAAGTGGTGACAAGGCAGTCAAAGCAACACTTTCAAGCACCCTCCCGGTTGATACGGAAACCTGGTATGGCTTGTGGGAAGCGACCATCGATGGTCAAACCCTCCAACTCCATGTCAGATTAAACAAAGCTGGAGACGCTGCTGATCCTCGTCCTGCTGTAAGTTATAAGATTTATGAATTAAATGGTAATGACTTACAAGATGTTACTGACAATCCAGGCATAACCTTCAAACTCAATGAAAGAGAAAGATATCTCTTCATTGTGGATGAAGCTAACGCAGGTGCACCAGTAATTGCTGAGGATGCAAGCATCTCATTGGATAACAATAGCACCTTAAACTATCGCCTCATGTCTGGTGCAACCACTACAATCGCTGGTGGTAACACCAATGACTTAAAGAACAACCCAACAAACTACACACGCATCCGTATCTCACCAAAGGCGACTGGTACAGTTGCAATCAGTGCAACTGATACCTATCAAGCCAATACAGTAGCAGTAACTTACAAGGTGATTGATCCGGCTAATGCGCTCAAAGCTAGAATTAGTGGTGAACCTACAGCACCAGTAGCGAAGGGTACTGCAGTAACCCTTACTGCTAACGCTGTTGGTGGTAATGACCCTGGTAGCTACACCTATCAATGGCAAGAAAGTAATGATGGTAACAACTGGATAGACATCGCTGGTGAAACCAATCAGACCCTACCTGTTGCAACCAGTGCCCTAGGCACCCATTTCTATCGTGTCGTTGTCACCAAAGGTAGCGAAGTGGCAAACAGTCCTTCTGCAAGTGTAACTGTTGTTGCCGCAACACCAACGCCAAGCACTGTAACGGCTGCCTTTGTAACTAACCCAGTTAGTGCTAACCTCGGTGGTACTGCAAGCTTCAATGTCGTCGTCAGTGGTGCGCAGCCTACTGACACCATCACCTACGAATGGACTGCGAAGAACCCTGCAAACAATGTTGTTACAGCACTTACAGAAACAAGCGATACCCTAACCCTTTCTAACCTCACTGCAGCTGATATGGCGCAAGAGTACTATGTTAAGGTTAAGGTAAATGGTGCAGTAGTGACCACAGTTGGCCCTGGTACGCTTGCCCAAGGTCTCATCAACATTACCTTCAACCTCGGTGATGGTACAGTTGTTGATCCTAGTGGTGCAGCAGTCAGCACAGTGGTTAAAGCTTATGCGGCAAATCAAGTGATCGCATCTAGTGATGTTCCTGTACCAACCCCTGCAGCAGGCAAGACCTTTGTCGGTTGGGCACCAGCTGACCCAGCGAATCATACCGTTGTAGCACCTAAGACCTTTACTGCAGTGTACAACACTTCAACTGCACCAGCAGGTCAAAGCGAAATCAAATTCTATGTTGGTAATGGAACCATTACTAGCGGCAATGCAACGCTCTATAAGCCAAATGGCGCAACTATCGCAGCAAGCGAAGTGCCTACAGTCACTGCACCAGCAGGTTACAAGTTTAATGGTTGGGATGTTGACCCTGTCTCATCAGGTTATATCGTTAACGGTAACAAGACCTTTGTCGCACAATATAGAGCATTAAACAACTATCAAGTGACCTTTGTTCTCGGACAAGGTATCCATGTCAGTGGTTCTCCTGCCCTCGTTCAAACGATCCAAGAAGACCACGTCATCCAAGCAAATGAAGTCCCTGGTGTACAAGCACCGGCAGCAGCAAACTTCACTGGTTGGAGTCCATCTAACCCAGTTGGACACAAAGTTGTAGGTAACATCACCTTCACAGCAACCTTCACCACGACTGGTGGCGGCGGCGGCGGTGGCGGTGGCGGCGGTGCTATCGTACCTCCTACCCCAACGCCTACCCCTACCCCAACGCCAAGCACCAGTACCACAACCAAGCCAGCAGAGCTTCCACCTGTAGAACTCGACCAAAACTATAAGTTCGCTTATATCCATGGTTACCCAGGTCAAGTGGTACGTGCTAGTGGTGCGATCACCAGAGCAGAAGTGGCAGCAATCTTCTCTAGACTCTTAAAAGAGAAAATGGATGAAAGCAAGACCTATACCTCAAGCTTTAGCGACATCAAAGCAGGTAAATGGTATAGCAACCCTATCGGTTACCTCGAAGGCTTCAAGATTATCAGTGGTTACCAAGATGGCACCTTTAAGCCAGACAAACAACTCACCAGAGCAGAATTCGCTAGCGTGATTTCTCGCTTTGCAAAACTTGATACCACCAAGAAGACCAACTTCAGTGACGTCAGTAGCAATCACTGGGCAAAAGACTACATTGACAATGCAATCTCACATGGCTGGATGGGCGGTTATCCAGATGGCACCTTTAAGCCAAACCAACCAATCACCAGAGCAGAAATTGTCACTGTTATCAACAAGCTCATCAACCGTACGCCAGACAAGGCAGCTATCGATGGCAACAGTGCCAACGCAACTCGATTCAAAGACTTGTCTAAGACCTACTGGGCTTACTACGATGTCATCGAAGCAAGCACCGATAGATAAGAGCTAAAAAAATCCTACCAAAAGCCCATGGCGTCCCATGGGCTTCGGGTAGAATTAAATTAAGGCAAATACTACTTTTTTGCTTAAAGAAAAAAGGTGATAAAAAGATGAAATTAACAAGCAAACCCAAGAAAACTGGGTTCAGAGCTCGACTAGGGAAGACCCTTTTGGCAACAACCTTAGCCGCTTCTCTCGTCTTGGGCACTTTCCCGGCAACACCGGCACATGCAGTGGGTCCGGATGGATATGCGTTTCCAGGAGATAGTCTAACAAGTGGTCAGATGATAATAAATTTGAATTCTTTGGGTGGTCCAGCAATTAAAATGAATTCTACCCTTGGTGGAACGTATAACTATGGCTCTACTAGTAATGCGTTTCGTATGATTCAAGGGCAGGCGATTGAAAAGGATCCAACTAAGCGTCCAAAAGAACCTGTCGACCCACAGACCAAGCCAAACTGGTCAAGACTTTCTCCAGAAGACCAAAGAGAATTAAAGGAAGAGTACGAAGTCAAGCATAGAAACTGGGAAGGGGACATGGATGTTTATTGGAAAACCCTTTCTACTTGGACAGAAATAACATCGACTTTAAGCCCGACCGATTCTGAAGATGGTAGTGTAACAGGCTTTAATCAGTGGCAGAAACCAGGTACCAACTATAAGAGTTTCTGGCTCTTTGATAAAACGCCTGAACCAACTGTCCAAAAAAATCATGATGACTTTACCATCACAGGTAAGGTTCAAGGCAATCCAAACTTGGATTTGGAAGTTGTCTATGAAACCCTAGATAGAGAAATACCAAATCCAGCAGATCTAACAGGAGCGATGACAAAGAAAACGGATAGAGCGACCTATCTTGTCAAGGTAACCAATACCAGCCAGACAGAGGCTCAAGTCTTTGGTCTTTCCTGGAATGTTGACACCATGATTATCAATGATGACCATGCGCCATTTAGAGGACCTGGTGTCAATTTATTTGGAACTGGGGATATAGAAGTAGGCTTCCCAACAAAATGGGCAGATCAATTCTCTGGGAATGACTGGACAACAAAGGCTAATGCATTAACTAGGACCATAGGGGCCTTTACAGTAAATGGCTTGTTCCCAGACAATATCAATTCCTATAAAGAAAAAGTACCAGAGTTTATGTATGCAACATCTCAGCACGGTGGTAGAACAGCAATTATCTACCCTAAAGCACAGGGTTCTAGAAAGTATCCAAGTGTTTCTCAAGACCAAACTGCTGAAGCCCATTTTGAAAATCCGGACTATTTTGGTATTGGGTATTTTAACAATATCGCTGCAACTTCTACATTTGAAGGTGGTACCAAATATTGGTGGCATAAGATTGATGGTAACCGTGGCTCAAGCAATGATAGTGGTCATATCGCACGCTACAACCCACGCGTTATCCTACCTGGCGAAACCAAGTACTTTGGGGTCACCTATGGGGATGCAGATCTTGATGAAGGTAACCCAAATGGACCTTATCTTAAGGTCAATAACCCAACGACGGTGGTCAATGTGGACGACCAAAATAAATACAGTCCTGTTACCCTTGACCTCCTCTATGGGAATAGCTCAGCCAATGATTTGACTGATGCAGTGATTAAGATGTATCTTCCAGTAAATTATCTTGTCGCTGAAGACTCTATGCTTAATGATAATCCTGGAACAAGTGTCCAATGGGTTAAAGAAAATAATCCAGTTACCAAGTACATCGATGGTAAACAAGTCGCTTGTTATGTGTGGAAACGTCCTCTTGGTACGGTACCTGCAAATCAACCGGATAAATCTGTCAATAACATCGTTATCTTAGATGCCATTGAACAAACCGGCGCTAGAAATGATGGACAGAAGTTAAAACCAAATGATGCGAATCCAACTTCCGTCACCCCTGTCTATGCTTTTGAATTGGAATACAAGATGAATGGTAGTGACCTCGCTGTTCCTGACCATAGCCTTACAACCAATACACCAGCGGGGGCAACCTTCCAAAGTGAATATCAATACACCCACAAGAATGTCCCAGTCAGACTACCTTTCGTCAATCCTGTCACCCTCAATGCGGACATTTGGCGTGACATCGATGGGGATGGCACTAAGGGTACTGGTGAAGGCCTTGTAGGTAAGTTGGCACAAATCAATCCAAAAGATGATGATAGAAACGATGAGTTCACCTCTATTGGTGGCGGACTCTTTAAGTTCCTCCCACAAGGTTATGGGAAGACTAGAGATAGAGACTATGTCGTTTCCTTCACAGATATTCCAAAGAATGCAACAGCAGAAGAAAAAGCAAAAATTCTTAAAAACAGAGAAAAATACACTTGGGTTTTAGATGGTAGCTATAATGGTAGCAAGATTAATGCGGATCCAAATAAAAAGAAGGGTGGCATTTTCTACACTTTCAACAACCCAGATCGCACAAACTATACTGACGTTTTAGATGAAGGGCTAGCATTTACAGTAGACCCTACAACAGACTATCCAAGCCTTACCTTTAAGGTTAAATCTGGCACAAGTGATGTCATCAACCTTGACCTCCGTCTTCGTGAATACTTGGCAGGTAAGCTCAGCATCAAGCCTTTTGTTGACCAAGGTGAAAACAACCACAGCTATGAAAAAACTGTGGATAAATTGGTACCAAATGGTAAGTATAGACTTCGTGAATTAGATACTAGTGGTCATGCAAAAACTGATATGGCTCTAAATGCAGGGGGAGATGGTTATGCGACCCTTGGTGCAACTGGTGCAATGACAGTTGAAAACAACAGTCAAAAGCTTCCTGCTTTCAAAGATTATCAAATCGACTTTACCGCTCCAGAAGGCTTCCGTTATGCACCAACTGGCGCAAAGACGGCAGTCCTTTATCAACGCAATCTAGATTCTGTCATTCGTAGCCCAGAAGGTAGCGTTACAGCAATCGAACTCACGCCAAAAGACTTGCGTTTTGCAAGCACCGAAGGCGATGGTTCAAAAATCAATGTCCTTCCAGCTACTGACAATGGCGTAACAGCTGGTTTCAAAGAAGAAAACGAGCGTAAGTATGTGACACTCACCAGCGAAATGGCAACAACAGATAGTGCAGAAAAGACCCTAGTCATCAATGCTTGGAATGGTATCACTGTCTCAGGCAATGACGTCACAGCAACCTATCTTGGTAAGACCCTTGGTACAGACAAAGATGCTGCAGATCGTGCAAATCTCTTCAAATGGGAAGTGGTCAGCAATCCAAATGGTATCTTAAAGGATGGCCAAGTGAGTGCTAATGGTACCTATGTCCTCAAGGGTAATACCTATGGTGAGGCGCGAGTACGTGTTAGCTATAAAGACAATCCAAATCTCTATGATGATCTCATCATCAAAGTGACCAATGAGATTCCACTTGCACCTGGTGAAACCATTACTGGCTTAGAAGTTGACCCTGTAGCTGTTGATGCTGGTGCATCATCTGGTGAACTTCAACTCTATGCACTCGTAACACCAGCAGGTGGCGGCACTGCTCGTAAAGTACCTATTTCGCCATTACAACTTGGCGAATTTAAGGCAGCTACTGGTGACTTTGCTGTTGATACGAGAAATACAGATACCACACATCCTAAGTTTAAAGTTAAAGGTGTAACTGCAACAGCAGCTGGAGTAGGCTACACTGCTAAGCTTAGTGATGGTACTGTCGTTCCTGTCACTGGTGATGTTAAGGTAAACGCAGGTACGATAAATAGTGCTAGCTATCAAGCAACCATTAGCCCTAACCCTATTAAGATTAAGGTAGGTACCACCAATGTAGATGTAAGCTATCTCTTAAAAGGTCTCAATGGGGCAGCGGATAAAACCTTAGATCCAAATGTTGATATCAACCCAACGATTGCAAATACTACAGTGGCAAACTTTGCCGCAGGGGATAAAGGTAAGATTGATGCTCTAGCAGTTGGTTCAACCACTATTAGCTACAGCATCGATAGCCTAAGTGCAACAGCAGATATTGTCGTCTATGATGACAGTACCATTGACACTGCTGCTGATGGCCGTCTCACCCTCGTGGAAGTGACACCAACAAAGACCAATGGCACACTTTCAATTGGTCAAGATGCTCTCTATCGTGCATACTTTGATGCCAATGGCAATGGACAAAGGGATAGCGATGAACCATACATCCCTAATACCACACCAAATAGAGTGGTAACGAACAATGTTACTCCAACAGCAGGTTCTGCAAATACTGACTTTAAACTCACTGGTGGAACAGTTGGTTCTGATGAATTCATTGTGACCTACACCAAAGATGGTAAGCTCTACGTTGGTAAATTACCACTGACAGTTCTTCCAGCAGGTGCAACTGTTAATGACCTTAAACTCAGCACCAATAAGCTCATCATCAAACAAGGTACTAGTGTTGATAACGTGCTTAAGGCTGTAGCTGATGCAAATGGTACTGATGTTGATCTTAGCCGTGCAGTTTACACTGTAGAAGGCTTAGAAACGACAGGTGCAATCGCTGAAGAATATGGTGCAAAGACAGGTAACTTTATCCGTGTCAAGGGTAAAACTGTCGGTATCCAAGAATTTACTGTAAAATATGCAGGTAAGGAAGCGAAAGGTAAGGTTATCGTTGTCCCAGCTGACACCAAGCTTACCTTAGATCCACTCTTTGTGAAGAAAGGTGAAAGTGTCAACAAGCCAAAAGCGAACGTGACAGGCACCGGACTCACCCCACAAATCATCAATGAATTAGAACAAATCGTTACAATCGATCCACCTACCCCAGCTGTCATCATTGACAATCCTACTGATCCAAGCAAGATTAAAGGTGTACATGTTGGTCAAGGT
>CALIQN010000013.1 GCA_938044045.1 uncultured Peptococcaceae bacterium | reverse complement strand
TCTTGTTTTTGGTGTGAGTTCTTGTACAAAGGCAGTTTTTTTTGGGTCAACAGAAACCACCAAACCAACTGAGACTGCAACCACAGAACACCAAGAAAAAAGGACGACAACCACCACCGATAGTTTTGCGAGCAAATTATTGAGTGAATCGGCGATTTTAATCAATGCAGATACGGGAGAAGTGCTTTATCAAAAAAATCCTGATAAGCCTTTAAAACCAGCGTCTTTGGTGAAACTGATGACAGCATATACTGCTTTAGATTTGACGGGAGATAGATTAAATGATAAGGTCGCTGTACCGGCAGAGGCTTTTAATGATGTGGAAGAGGCGGCTAAGAGTGGCTTACTACCAAACGAATTGGTAAGCATTAAGGATTTATTATATTGTGCGATTCTACCTTCCGGAGGCGATGCGGCCCAAGCCCTTGCCCTGGTAACAGACAGTAGCATTAGTAGCTTTGTTGACAAGATGAATGCTAATGCAGAAAAACTAGGCATGAAAGAAACACACTATGTCAATGTTGTAGGCTTAGATGCCCCAGGACAATTATCGACAGCAAGAGATATTAGTAAACTCATGCAAAAGATTGTCAATGATGATAGATTTTTAGAAATTTTATCTGCCGATCATTATACAACAAGCCAGAGTGCAGAGCATGGCAATGGCAAGCTAGTCTTTCATACCTTAAAGTCGAAAATCAATGACTATCTTAAAACAGATGCTATTAAAGGCTATAATATTATAGGTGGCAAGACAGGTTATACGACTGATGCTGGGATTTGCCTGGCTTCAGTGGCGAGAAATGATCGAGGAGATATGTATATTGCCGTAACCCTAAAAGCGGGTGGGGATGTCAATAATTACTATCCGGCAATCAAAGACGCCGTTTCCCTTTATAATCTCGCTTTTAATCAGTAGAAATACAAAGAGACCTTTGTTCTTTTGGACAAGGGTCTCTTTTTTACACAAGGACAGACACGCCCGGATCGGTTGATTTATTTTAGTAAATTTATATTGACATAGTGATTTTTGCATGGTACACTACTCTACGCCTAAGAGATGTAGGCGAGTTGCGCCCTTTCATGGCGCAAGCCATTAAAGCGGCGTTAGGCGCTGCTGCTTATGGCGAAAGCCAGTATATTAGACGAGGAGGTGGCAGTATGCCAACAATTAGCCAATTAGTCGCTAAAGGAAGAAAAACAGCAAAGAAAAAATCTGGGGCTCCTGCTTTGAGCAGCAATCCACAAAGACGTGGACTCTGCACAAGAGTTTATACACAAACCCCTAAAAAACCTAACTCTGCACTTCGTAAAGTTGCTCGTGTACGCCTTACAAATGGTCATGAAGTAACTGTTTACATTCCAGGGATTGGACACAATCTTCAAGAACACAGCGTAGTACTTGTACGTGGTGGTCGTGTTCGTGACCTACCTGGGGTTCGTTATCACTTAGTTCGTGGTACTTTAGACGCTGCTGGTGTTAATAACAGAATGCAAGCACGTTCAAAATACGGTACAAAACGTCCTAAAAAATAATTGATTGTGTAGAGAAAGGAGGATACTATGTCAAGAAAAGGTCAAGCACCAAAAAGAGAAATTTTACCAGATCCAATTTATGATTCTATCCAAGTTACAAAGCTAATTAACCAAGTAATGTTAGCAGGTAAGAAAAGCATTGCTGAAAAAATCGTTTACAATGCTTTTGATATGATGAAAGAAAAAACTGGAAAAGAAGCAATTGAGGTTTTTGAAGAAGCTTTAAATAACGCTATGCCGGTTTTAGAAGTTAAGGCACGTCGTGTCGGTGGGGCAAACTATCAAGTACCAGTAGAAGTACGTGCAGATAGACGCCAAACCCTAGGACTTCGTTGGTTAGTTGATAGTGCAAGAAAACGTGGCGAAAGAACTATGGAACTACGTCTTGCTAACGAATTAATGGACGCTGCAAACAATACTGGTGGCGCAGTGAAGAAAAAAGATGAAGTACACAGAATGGCTGAAGCGAATAAGGCATTTGCACACTATCGTTGGTAGGATATTCTGGTATCAATCATACTAATAAAAAATAAGATAAGGAGGAATACTAGTGGCATGAACAATTAGTCTTGAAAAAACAAGAAACATTGGTATCATGGCACACATTGATGCAGGTAAAACCACCACCAGTGAACGTATCTTATACTTCACAGGTAAGTCTCACAAGATAGGTGAGGTGCATGATGGTGCTGCAACAATGGACTGGATGGAACAAGAGCAGGAACGTGGGATTACCATTACTTCTGCTGCAACAACAACCCAATGGGATGGCCACAGAATCAACATCATCGACACACCAGGGCACGTCGACTTTACTGTTGAAGTAGAACGTTCTTTACGTGTCCTTGATAGCTCTGTTGCTGTATTCTGTGCAGTAGCTGGGGTACAACCGCAATCTGAAACAGTATGGCGTCAAGCTGTTCGTTATAACGTTCCAAGAATTGCCTTTGTCAACAAGATGGACAGAACAGGGGCGAATTACTACAACGTAGTTGAACAAATCAATACCCGTCTTGGTTCTAAAGCTGTAGCGATGCAAGTGCCAATTGGTGCCGAAGATCATTTTGAGGGCCTTATTGACCTTGTAACCTTAAAAGCTTATAAGTTCCTTGATAATGCAGAACTCATTAACTACGAAGAAATCGAAATTCCAGCAGATTATCAAGATAAGGTTGAAGAATATCGTCTTATTTTAGTTGAAACCGTTGCTGAAGCAGATGAAGCATTGATGGAAAAATACCTCGAAGGTGAAGAAATTTCTGTAGAAGAAATGAAAAAAGCGATTCGTAAAGCAACTATTGCCAACGAATTGGTACCTGTTTTTGCAGGTTCAGCTTTTAAAAACAAAGGGGTACAATTCTTACTTGATGCTGTTGTCGCTTATGCACCAGCACCAACAGATATTCCAGCTATTTTAGGGACTTTGCCAAATGGTGAAGAGGTTGCAAGACATGCTTCTGATGATGAACCATTCTCAGCGTTGGCATTTAAGGTAATGACAGACCCTTATGTTGGGAAACTTACCTTCTTCCGTGTTTATTCAGGAACCTTAAAGAGCGGTTCTTATGTTTATAACAGCGTTAAAGGTAAACGTGAAAGAATTGGTCGTATTCTCCAAATGCACTCCAATAACCGTACTGAAATCGATGAAGTTTATGCAGGGGATATTGCAGCTGCAGTAGGGCTAAAGGATACCACAACAGGGGATACCTTAAGTGATGAAAACAATGAAATCATCTTAGAATCTATGGAATTCCCAGATCCAGTTATTTCTGTAGCGATTGAACCAGCAAGTAAGGGCGATCAAGATAAGATGGGTATTGCACTTTCTAAACTTGCTGAAGAAGATCCAACCTTCAAAGCTTACACTAATGACGAAACGGGTCAAACCATTATCTCTGGTATGGGTGAGCTTCACCTTGACATCATCGTTGATCGTATGAAACGTGAATTTAAGGTAGAAGCTAATGTAGGTAAACCAATGGTTTCTTACAAAGAAACTATCCGTAAGGCAGTTGAAGGTGAAGGTAAATTCATTCGTCAATCTGGTGGTCGTGGTCAATACGGTCATGCTGTCATCACCCTTGAACCCCTTGAACCGGGTAGTGGTTTTATCTTCGAAAGTAAGATTGTCGGTGGGGCAGTACCTAAAGAATACGTTAAACCAATCGAAGAAGGTATCAAAGAAGCTATGGGCAATGGTATCCTAGCTGGATACGAAATGGTTGATATTAAAGCAACCTTAATCGATGGTTCTTACCACGATGTCGACTCTTCTGAAATGGCGTTTAAGGTAGCAGGTTCTATGGCATTTAAAAACTGTGCTGAAAAAGCAAAACCAGTTATCCTAGAACCTATCATGAAAATCGAAATCACCGTTCCAGAAGAATACATGGGTGATGTTATGGGTGACCTAAACAGCCGTCGTGGACGTATTGAAGGTATGGAAGCACAAAACAATTCACAAATTATCCGTGGCTTTGTACCACTTTCAGAAACGTTTGGTTATGCGACTGATCTTCGTTCTAAGACCCAAGGTCGTGGTACCTACAGTATGCAAAGTGACCACTTCGAAGAAGTTCCGAAATCTATTAGTGAAGAAATCATCACCAAACGTAAAGGTTAAATATAACTTAATTTCCTAAGGAGGCAAAAGATATGGCAAAAGAAAAATTTGAACGTACAAAACCCCATG
>CALIQN010000012.1 GCA_938044045.1 uncultured Peptococcaceae bacterium | reverse complement strand
TGGCTCAACCATAAAGGTATTGGCAATGCGTTCGATTTCTGGACGCATGGTTGCAGAAAACATCATCATTTGTTTTTCAATTGGACATTCTTTCAAGATGGTTTCAATATCTTCCAAAAAGCCCATGTTAAGCATTTCATCTGCTTCATCAAGGATAACTGTTGTGAGATTACCTAATTGAATGGTATGACGATTTAAATGATCCATGAGTCGCCCAGGGGTTGCAACAATGATTTGAGGGCGATTTTTCAAGCCTCTAATTTGTCTGGTAATATCTTGGCCACCATAAATTGCCATAGATTTTACAGGCATGTGCTTACTTAACTTGTAAATTTCCTTTTCGACTTGAATACAAAGTTCCCTCGTCGGGGTCAAAATAAGTACTTGTAAAATGCCTTCTTCGCTAATGTTTTGCAAAAAAGGAATTGAAAAAGCTGCTGTTTTCCCTGTTCCTGTTTGTGCTTGACCGATAATATCCTTACCTGCCATGCCAAGCGGGATGGCTTGCTCTTGGATAGGGGTGGTTGTCTCAAACCCCATCTCATCTATTGCTTTATATAGCTCTGGCTTTAAGCCGAGTTCATCAAAGTTTAACATATTGCCTCCATTATCTTTTCACCTGTATAAATAACGATTAATTGTAACACACTTTAATATATAACACAAGTAGCCCACTTAAAAACATAAAATCACTAAAATTCCAATATTATTTCTAATACTATAAAGTGTTTTCCTTGTTGTTTGACCTATTAAAAAAAGCGATTAGAATTGCTCTAATCGCTTTTTCATCTTTATTTACGAACATCCATAGCAAAAATTATATCAATCATCTTAAAAAACAATTCGCTTTGCCTTAAGCACTCGTCGTTGGCTTAACCCCTAAGGTCACATTAAGCTCCACAGTTTTATTATCACGAATCACCGTGAGCGTGATCTTATCTTTTGGTTTTTTCTTGGCAAGTAAGCCAGTAATATCTTCAAAGCTCGTCACGTCCACATCATCTACCTTGACAATAATATCATAAGGCTCAATTCCTGCCTGATCTGCTGGACCATTATTAACAACACTAGCAACGATTACGCCACCTTTATAATCTACCCCCGCTTGTTTTGCTAGTTCTTCAGTCAAAAGATAGCCACTAAAACCAATATAGGCATGTTCTATACTACCTTTATCCACCAATTCTTGAACAATGGTCATCGCTTCATCAATCGGAATGGCAAAGCCTATCCCCTCAACACCTTCAGCAGAAATTTTGGCTGTATTAATCCCAATCAATTTACCATTACTATCGACTAGGGCGCCACCACTATTGCCACTATTGATAGCAGCATTGGTCTGAATAAGGCTAAAAGACTGATTATCTGCCTTTAACTTACGATTGACCCCACTGATAATGCCATTGGTCACTGTCTGAGAAAATTCCTCACTGAGAGGATTCCCAATAGCAACAACACTTTGTCCAACTTGTAAGTCCTTAGAGCTACCAATACTGACTGCTTTTAGGTTAGTTGCCTCAATTTTTAAAACCGCCAAGTCAGAACTCTCATCTTGACCGAGTATTTTAGCCTCATATTGTGTCCCATCTGAGAGGGTGACAGAGACTTTGCTTCCACTACTGATAACGTGGTTATTGGTGATAATTAACCCATCTTGACTAATAATAACCCCAGAACCATAGGAAACTTGGGTATAATCATCTAGCTTTTGATTGGAACGAGGCATCATATAGCCCTGCATGAGACCACCTTGTTGTCCAAAGAGATCACTAGTACTAGCATAGGTATTAACCCCTACAACAGCAGGCATCACTGCTTGAGCCACCTCCACAACATTACCATTGGAAGCATTTGTGGAAACACTGAGGTTGGTTGGTGCCGTAGAAACTTCCTTGGTTAAAATACTTGTGCTACTTTTACTATCTTCTTGACGTAAGACTAGTTCAGCACCACCAACCCCAGCACCGGCACCTACAATCGCTGAAACCAAAACGGTAGCAATAAATTTTTTAAATCCTAAGTTTTTTGATTTTTTTCCTTTTGTCGTTTGAACTGGATTGTGGTCATTTGGTTCATAAGTAATTTTTTCTAATTCATTCATCGTAATCTTCCTTTCTTAATATCTTATATACCCCACTATAAGTCATCACTTAATGACATCTCTTTCTAAAATTCTTTTTTTGTGCTACACTAATCTTTAGGATTGATTAGCATAAGGGGGGCTTTTCTCGTGTCTATTCGGGACTTGATTTTTAAACATTGTCTTGATAACAACGCCATCTCTAAGGGGCTTGCAATTTACCAAAAAGGTGAGGTAAAAAACCTCCAGCAAACCATAAATGACGATTCCATCAGTTATCATGCTCATATCTTAAACCAGAAAGCTGAAATTAGTCTTAAAGAAGAAGCACTAATTCATTTTTTTTGCACTTGTCAGCCAGATAAGGGACTCTGTCAACATGGGGTTGCCTTACTTCGTGCCTTAAATGACACACTGACACCCACCCACCAGGTCTCTAAAAAAGAACTGGAACTCGCACATGAATTGATGGAAACCTATCACCAACAACAAGCCAGTAGTTTTAGATCTTTTTTTTATCATCTCATTCCTGAGCTTGATCTTGACCCGTATTCCTTGCATTTTAATCTTTCTTTTAAGATTGATATCAATGGCAAGCGCTATGTCATCAAGTCCTTGCAAGATTTTTATCAAGCCTTACATAATAAAACAACACTTACCTTTGGTAAAAGCACAACCATAAGCGCCAATCCAATCTATTTTTCACCAAGCAGCCAATTTTATCTCAACCTCATTGAAACCAACTGTGGCTTGAGTGCTAAAATCAACCACTTGCGTACTAATACAGCAAAAATTGGCCGTTACCTTCCCCTTATGCAAAGCCAGTTTGACAGTTTATTTGACCATATCCTAAACACCAACCAAGGGATGATTGCCAATGCACAAAAGGAAAGTCAGCCCTACACTTTTTCCAATCAGTTTACACCCGATCAACTCAAACTCATCTTAAAAAAAGAGAGCAACTATTATACCCTTACCCTTGATGGTAAGCCTATCAGTCCACTTGGTAAACACTACCTTCTACAAGGACATACCCTCTATAATCTAGATTTTACCTTTGCTAATGTGCTTTTTCCTCTTTTAAAAGTTCAAAATAAGCACCAACATCCTTTGAGCTTAACAGAAGAACAAATGCGTTTTTTTACAACTGCTATCTTACCTACCCTCTCTTCGCACTTACTTTTAGAGAGTTATATTGACCTTTCAAAATTACATCAGACAGCTCAGTTAAAGGCAGAACTTTTCATCAATCTTCCTACTGAAACCAGCCTATCTGCTAAATTATACTACACCTATGATAAAATTCGTATCAACCCTCTTCTAAATGAAAGTTATCCAAAACACTTGGTACGTGATTTTGCACGAGAGGACTATTATTTTAAACTCTTACAACAGGCGCATTTTACCCCTAACGAGGATGAGTGGCTACTGACAGGGGAAAACCATCTCTATCAATTTTTGCTTGAAACCTTGCCAACACTGATGGCACTCAATGATGTTGACCTTAAAGTAGAAGATCGTATCCATCTCATGCAACCCCAAAAATTGGCAAAACAACAGATGAGTATCTCCGTCACTAAAGGGATCATCGAACTTAGCTTTGATGAAAGTATCTTCCCAGCAGAAACCCTAATGAAGATTATTGACACTTATCGAGAGGGCAAAAACTATATCAAGCTTTCTCCCTCTCGTTACCTCAACCTCTTATCACCAGAAATACGTGAACTTGACGAATTGCTCACCACCTTGGGTATCCCTACCAAAGCCTTAAAAGATGGTAAATTTAGCTTAAGTCTCAATGAAGCCTTGACTTTGGATGCTATTGTCTTAAAAGAGCATCACTTTGATTTTGACCAAACCTTTGAAAACATCGTCAAACATTACAAAATGAGTCCGCCTGACTATCCCCTCCCAAAAGGACTAACAGTGAGTCTCCGAAGCTATCAAAAAAGAGGCTATGATTGGCTCCTTCATCTTCAAGAGTTAGGACTGGGCGGTATTTTGGCAGATGATATGGGACTGGGAAAAACCATTCAAAGCCTTAGCTATCTGATGAAAATACGAGAAAAAGATAAGAGTGCCAACTTCTTAATCATCGTACCAACCTCCCTTCTCTACAACTGGGAAAGTGAGGCCTTAAACTTTACCCCAAGTCTCAAACCAATGATTATCACAGGCGATCAACAAGAGCGAGAAAAACGCTTGAAAAGCCTTAAAGAAGGTCACCTCCTCATTACTTCTTATGCTACCCTTCGCAAGGATTTCAAATATTATCAAAATCTCCATTTTCACTCTATCTTTGTTGATGAAGCCCAATACATCAAAAATACCTACACTCAAAATGCAAAAGCCACAAAACTTTTAAATGCCAAGCACCACTTTGCCCTAACAGGGACC
>CALIQN010000011.1 GCA_938044045.1 uncultured Peptococcaceae bacterium | reverse complement strand
GACGTATCATTTTTGGCCCAAAGACCAACACCACCAAGACCGATAAAAACGGCAAGATACAGAGATGCTCTAGGGCTGAAATGAAACGTGCCATTTCTACACCGGCAGATAGTTCTCTTAGTCCTATGATGGCATAGGTAAAAGGCAAAAATGGATGAATCGCTTGGAAGAAAGATGGCATCATCTCCACTGGAAAAGTCCCTCCAGAAGCTGCGACCTGTAAGACCAATAAAATAATACATATGGCTTTACCAGGTGAGCGGAAAGTAAAGAGGAAAGAAAAGACAATCGTAGAAAAGAGGTAACCTATCCACATATTGTAAAAAATCATGGCAATGGGATGCACAGCATAGACCTCTAGGATATAAAGATTACCCAAGGTCATAATCAAAGCCTGTACCACAGCCACTGTCTGAAAGAAAAATAACCTTGATAAATACATATTCACCACAGAGGCTCTAGGATAACGCTCTAACCCTTTTTTATTGATCGGTGACACCATACTCATCAAAAGCATGGAGCCTACCCAAATCGCTAGAACCGTATAAAAAGGCATCATTGCCGAACCATAATTTGGGATTGGGTAAAGCTTGACACTCTTAACCTCAATAGGATGAGAAAGAAAATCAGATTCCTTATTAATGTCACTTCTAATCAAGTTAACAAGTTGTGCCAAACGCTCATCATGATTTAAATTCGCTAACGCCTTGTCAATTTTTTCAAAGCGTGCCTTAGAATAGGTAATTTCATCTTTTAGTGGTCCAAACATCTCACTATTGGCACTGATGGCATTTTGAGAAGCGACCAAAAGATCATTAATCTTTGGGATAACGCCTGAAGACGATTGTAGGACACTATAGGTATTATCTAGGGTTTCTATGCCCAAATCAAGCACACTATCTAGAGCTGTTTCCCCCTCCCGATCAAAATAAGTTACCAAATCATTGCTCGCTTCTTCTAAGCCTGCTAAACCATCTTGCATGGCCAGTACTATAGCATCCGTTGTCAGATCCCCTTCTTTGAGTTGTAAGCTTAGCCTATCTAAGCTACTGAGATTATAGAGGGCTTGTTGGTTGACTCGAGATAATTTATTGCTTAATTTTTCTAACCCCTTAGTCGGATAAGGTAGACGTGCATTTAAACTGCTCACAACCTTTTCCAAGCGTCCTGTGACCTTTGCCACATGAGTGAGTCGATCGCTGATATAGCCAATATTTTCTTCTATGGTACTGATGTTGGCAGTTTTCAAATTGCCCAAATCTTCTAGACTATCTGACGCTGAGGTCGTGATATAAGGAATGGTTTGAATTTCTCGTGAAATCAGTTTTCTTAAATTATAGGTATCTTCCTTAACATCTTGTAGGGCATTCTGAGTCTTTAAAATTGTCCCTGAAGCTTGGGAGAGGGTATCATTTATCTTAGGCAAGTGCTTTTGCATGGCTTGCAAGTCCCCATTAAGCTTATTGGCTCGCTTTTCCAGACCATCGACACGCTTAGAAAACTGATCCAATTCCTCACTTGCATGGCTCAAATGTCCCGATAGGGTAATGAGTTCTGGCTTATATTCCTGATAGCGTTTGTCCAAAAAACGCAAACCCGTCAGTATCACTTCACTGGAAGTCTTGATAAAGGCTTGATTGATTTCATTTTCTAAACTTGTCAGCCCTTGTTTGGTGACCTTTGGAGCAATGGCATTGATTTTTTCATTGACATAGTATTCCAAGACAGGCTTTTTTAGTTTATTATGTAAAATACTGGTCAAATCCTTGCTAAAAGTGCTAGGAATGATAATCGCTGCATAGTAGTTCCCTGATTTGACCCCTTTTAAGGCCGTCTCCTTATTCTCTACAAAGTCCCAACCAATCTGTCGATTGCCCTTTAGTTTTTCGACAATGTCTTCCCCGACATTAATCTCTTTAACATCTATGGTCGTCCCCTTATCGAGATTGACCACTGCGACTTTGAGATTGGATACATTTTTATAAGGGTCTTCATTGGCAGCAATATTAAACCACGAATACAATGAGGGTAACAGTGCAAGAGCTAGTATAATGATAATCGCCGATTTATTTCTTATGATCGCCTGCCACTGCAAGATGTACATATGAAATAATTGTTTGACAAACTTTGTCATACTTAAATATTCCTCCAAAAAAAGACTACCCTAGAAGGTAGTCTCTCGATTAATCTCTTTTAACCTACTCGTAACCAATCCTTAAATTGACTATAACGGTACGCAATTTCGTTTAATAGATGCATTGAATAGAACACGTATTTTCTCCTTTGCATTATTTATTTGCCCTTAGTCTACTATTAAAATCCTAATAATGCAAGAAAAATGCCTATAAGCATTATTAATTAAACTAAAATGTCACTTATCGCCCGTAGGATTTAACTGCTACCACTAAAGATAGCTTAATTAATCTCATGCCCCATTAGATAAAATGCATAAACACTTCATTGCCCAAGGCACGTCCTTCTTGCGTTAACTGACAGCCTTCTTGATTGGTCTTTAGGAGTCCTTTTTCCACCAGGTGCTTTAAGACCTCTTGATAAGTCGACTCAAAACTTACCCCATAGAGCTTAAAAAAACGCTTATAAGAAAGCCCTTTAGCCTGTCTCAGTCCCATAAAAATTGTCTCACTCATTTGCTCTTTTTGGCTTAAGGTCTCACTAGAGGCTTCCCAATCCCCTCTTAAATAGGCTGTCCTATCAGTCGTATTCTCATAACGTCTAGGACGGATAAAACCTGTCGCCCCTAGCCCCAGTCCCAAATAATCATGCAACTGCCAATAACATTGGTTGTGTAAACTCGCCTGCCCTGCCTTGGCAAAATTGGACAGCTCATAGGCGTGATAGCCTGATTGTTTTAAATAAGCCGTATGCCAATCGAGCATTTCCCTTGCCACTTCATCGGAAAAAGGTAGAAAGTCACCTTTTTCTTGCCAAGTGGCAAAAGGTGTCCCCGCTTCAATTTTCAGTTGGTACAGAGAAAGATGGTCAATGTCTAAAGCAAGAGCAGTTTTGATCTCCTTTTGCCAGTCCATAAGCGTGGTATGAGGTAAGCCATACATCAAATCCAGATTAATCCGTTTAAACCCTGCCTCTCTCAAGGCTTGTACCACCTTTTCAACAGTACTAGAAGTATGTAGGCGTCCCAAATACTTTAGTCTCTCATCATCAAAACTCTGTACCCCCAAGGATACCCTAGTCACGCCGTGCGTCTTTAACAAGGTGATTTTTTCACTATCTAGGGTATTGGGATTGGCTTCAATGGTGTATTCAAGGACACCTTCTACTTTAAAATATTTTTCTACCAAAGAAAGTAAAGCTTTCAATAAATTACTTGATAAAGAGGTGGGCGTCCCGCCTCCAATAAAGATGGTATCCGGATTTTTAAACTTAGGACTCCTCTTTAGTCTAAAGGCAATTTCTTTTTCCAAAGCCTTGAGATAAGCGCCTTTCTCCTCTTCTGCCACTTGTGCTGAAGTGGTAAAGTCACAATAATGGCATCTTTTTTCACAAAATGGTATATGAATATAAACTGCTTCCACCGCTAAAATCTCCCCTCTCCAAAAAAATAAAGGTGCCTCAGGCACCTTTATTCGTTTAGGCTCAACACTGCCATGAAAGCTTCTTGAGGTATCTCCACGCTACCTACTTGTTTCATGCGCTTTTTACCTTCTTTTTGTTTTTCCAAAAGTTTACGCTTACGGCTAATATCCCCACCGTAGCACTTGTCCAAAACGTTTTTACGCATCGCTTTAACGGTTTCTCTAGCAATGACCTTGTTCCCTATAGCAGCTTGAATCGGTACCTCAAACATCTGACGTGGCAAAAGGTCTTTTAGCTTACTTGCCAAGGCACGTCCTCTATGATATGCCTTATCCTTATGAACAATACAAGAAAGGGCATCCACCGGTTCGCTATTGACCAAGACATCGAGTTTGACGAGTTTAGAGGCACGATTGCCTATCCATTCATAGTCCAAAGAGGCATAACCCTTGGTGCGTGTCTTGAGCAAATCAAAGAAATCATAAACAATCTCTGCCAAAGGAATTTCATAAAGGATTTTGACACGGTCTGTCCCCATGTACTGCATATCTTTAAATTCCCCACGTTTTTCTTGGGCAAGTTCCATAACACCACCAACGTATTCTTTAGGTACCATGATACTGACCTCAACATAAGGTTCTTTAATCTCTTCAATCTTTTGAATTGGTGGCAGTTGGGCAGGGTTATCCATATTAAAAACCGTCCCATCAGTCTGATGGACTTCATAGATAACACTTGGTGCTGTCGTAATCAACTCAAGATTGTATTCTCTTTCCAAACGCTCTTGGATAATCTCCATGTGAAGCATACCCAAAAAACCACAGCGAAAGCCAAAGCCAAGGGCTTGAGAGGTTTCTGCCTCATACTCCAAAGAGGCATCGTTTAGGCTGAGACGCTCTAAGGCGTCTTTTAAATCCGGATAGGCTTCATTATCGACTGGATAAAGCCCACAATAGACCATCGGTGTGACCTTTTTATAGCCTGCCAAGGCTTCTTTTGCCGGATTTCTATCATCGGTGATGGTATCCCCTACACGGGTGTCGCTGACTTGCTTCACACTGGCTGCCAAATAACCAACTTCACCAGGAGAGAGCATTTCTACCTTGGTTTCCCGAGGATTGTGTACCCCAATTTCTGTCACATCAAAGGACTTACCGTTATGCATCATACGGATGCGGCTATTGGCACGCAAAACACCATCAACGATACGGATGTAGGCTATCGCTCCACGATAAGAATCATAGTTGGAGTCATAAATCAAGGCCTTTAATGGCGCATCCTTATCCCCCTCTGGTGGTGGCACACGGTTGACCACAGCTTCCAAAATTTCCTCTATTCCAATACCAGCCTTTGCAGAAGCCAAGATGGCATCACTGGCATCTAGTCCAATAACATCTTCTATCTCTTCTCTGACTTTTTCAGGCTCAGCACTTGGTAAGTCAATCTTATTGATGACAGGAATGATTTCCAAATCATGCTCTAGGGCTAAATAAACATTAGCCAAGGTCTGTGCTTCAATCCCTTGGGCAGCATCCACGACCAAAAGCGCCCCCTCACAAGCTGCCAAAGAACGAGAGACTTCGTAAGTAAAGTCAACATGGCCTGGGGTATCAATCAAGTTTAAGATATATTCCTCACCATCTTTTGCCTTGTAGTTGAGACGTACAGACTGTAATTTGATGGTAATCCCACGCTCACGCTCCAAGTCCATGTTATCTAAAAGCTGATCTTGCATGTCACGAGAGCTCACTGTTCCCGTGTATTCTAAAAGCCTATCGGCAAGGGTTGACTTACCGTGGTCAATATGAGCAATGATACAAAAATTTCGTATTTTCTTTTGCATAAAACACCTCTAGTTCTTTGAAAACTTCGCTTGTAACTTCTCTAACATACTATCTAATTCTTCGATATGCATTAATTTTGCCATCACGATATAAACAGCTGCCCCTAACATAATCAAGAGATAAAGCTCTAAAAGTTGGGCAGATTTTCTTTCTAAAATCAGATAAGGCTCGCCAAATTTAATCGCATAATGTACAGCACCTGCCATCACCAGGCTTGCAATGTAGGTTTTCATCAAGCTTAACATAATCCGTCCAGATTTTAAGCTTGGCACTTGGAGTTTAAGCCCATAAAAAAGTAAAAACATAGATAAGGTACCGGCAATCGAATAAGCAAAGGCTAAGCCCTCTGCACCCATATGACGTACCAAAAGATAAGAAAGCAAAATATTGACACTGATGACTATGGTATTAATCACCACAGCACCCTTCGTATTATTTAAAGCATAATAACCACGGTTTAGCACTTGTTGCTGACTATAACCCAAAATCCCTATCCCATAGAAAAAGAGTACAGAGGCTGTCTTGATCACATTTTCTTCCGTAAAGGCACCTTGGAAAAATAAAGCACGAATCAAGGGTTCACGTACTGCCACAATCCCAAACATCGCCGGCATCAAGATAAAAAAGACTAAGTTAACACCATTTTCTAAATTATGGTTAAAACTTTTAAAATCCCTTTCATTGGCAAGCTGGGTCAAAGTTGGGAAAAATGCTGAGGCAATGGCAATCCCAAAGATACCTACCGGTAGCTGCATCAAGCGATTGGCATTGTTTAAAAGTGTATTTGCCCCATCATCAAGATAAGAACCCAAACGCATGGTAACAAAGGTATTCAGATAAATGACAGATAAGCCCAAAACCACCGGTAAAACCAGTTGGAAGAAATGCCTAACGCCTTCATGCTTGAGATCAAGTATAGGATAATATTCAAACCCTATCTTAATCAGTGGTGGAAGATGAACCAAAAAATTAACAAAAGAACCAGCCACAACCCCTGCTGCAAAACCTGAAATGCCTGCAACAGGCATGAGCCAAATCCCTAAGAAAATAATTAAAATATTATATAAAAGTGACCCTATCGCAGGGGCAAAAAAGCTCTGATAAACGTGACAAATCCCTTGAGCAATGCCTGATAAACACATAAAGACAGACTGCACAAGCATGACACGAGTTAAGATGACTGCCAGTTCCTTTGCCTCCTGAGAGTACCCTGGCGCAATAATATTGTTAATCAAAAACGGTGTAAATAAAAAGGAAAACCCTATCCCACCCAATAAAAGTAAAAGGACTAAATTAAGTATGGTACTACTGACTCGCCAGCCCTCTTGCGGGTCTTTTAAGTACTTGGAAAGTACAGGAATAAAAGCAGTACTAAAGGCACCACCAACGAGTACAAGATATAAAAAATCAGGAATAAGGAAAGCCGATTTATAAGCATCAGTTTGAAAGTTTTGCCCAAATTGTGTTGTGATAACAATCTCTCTAGCATAGCCTAAAACACGAGATAAAGCTCCTGTGATAATCAAAAACATCGTAATTGAAACTAGAGATTTTTTCCTTTCTGTCTGCTCCAAAAAATCGCCTCCTTGCCCTCTAAATTAAATGCATTTCATTATACCACAGTTTAAGAAGATAACACAAAACTTACTTGCCCTAATTTCTGATTTTCTACCTCATTTGATAGAAAATTTTATATCATAACGACTCATAATTTAGCTGTTATTAACTTTTTTTTACTTTCCTTTACACTAGGGATATCTTTTAAGCTCAAGGCATAGAAATGATGCTTGGCGTCAAGAAAATTAGCCCATCATAACGCACCCTAGTCCCTCACCACTAAAAACAGATACCAACACTCTAGCCTTTTAAAAGACTACTTGCTATACTGATAAAATGCAAAATAAGGAGGTTTGACCTATGTTTTTTTCCTTTGGCATTATGATCGCTATTGGCCTTGTTGGTATTGGCGCCCTCATTTTTGCCTTTACTCGTCATTTATAACAATCGTCTTTTATAAGCTTAAATGGAGTTTTTTATGTCAACAAAAACAAATGAACAAAAAACCAAACAAATGCTAGATACCTTGGACATCATTTATCGAAAAGTACTTGATGGTATCCCTAAAGTTAGCCCTTCTATTGAAGATTTTGCCAATGACTACTTGAGTAAACATCTCACTATAGAAAGTGCTAGTCAAGCGATGCTAAAAAATCAAGTCCTTAAATGTACCACCTCTGGTGCTATTAGTGGTTTTGGTGGTCTGATTACTTTGCCTATCGCTATCCCTGCTAATGTCAGTAGCGTTTTATACATTCAAATGCGTATGATTGCCTGCACAGCATACATGTCAGGCTTTGACATCAAAAGTGATCAGGTTCAAACCTTAATCTATGCTTGCTTAGCAGGAATTTCTGTCAACGCTATGTTAAAAAACACTGGTATTCAAATGACCCAAAAATTTGCTCATGCCTATATCCGTAGAATTCCAGTTGAGACACTAAAGTCCATTAATCGCAAAGTAGGCTTTCGCTTTATCGCCAAATCAGGAGAAACAGGTATTGTTAATCTAACAAAACTGATTCCTGCGATTGGTGCCATTACAGGCGGTGGATTTGATTTTATTGAAACCAAAATCATTGCCAATCGTGCTTATAAGTGGTTTATTGAATATGATTTTTTTGAGCCTAAAGAATCTCAGAAAACCAAGAAAGCAAGAAAAGCTGCAAACACACAAGAAGAAGATTTTATTGATATTTAAACAAAAACCCAACCTACAGTATAGGTTGGGTTTTTTATTAATATTCTAACAAAAGCTTGGTATAGCTTGGAATTTCCCAAAGGTCTTCTGGGATATGCACTTCCAATTGGTCAAGGAGTTGACGCATGGTAACCATTTCACTTGCCACCCCATGATAGTAGCTTTCTGCTCTTTCTAGTGGTGAAAGCGTGGTATAAGCTAGCTCTAGATTTTTTTCTAAAACTTCCACACTTTGATAAAGCTTTCCAAGTAAGGTAGAGACTGTTTCTAACAGTTTTTCTTCAGCATAAGTGTTGAGTTTTAACTCTGCAAACTTTCTTTTCTTAGACAAAGCACCAAGCAAGTGTTCAGAATAATTGACCACTGCCGGGATAATGGTCTTATGGGTCATTTCTAACATGGTACGTGCTTCAATATTGATGGTACGGCTATAATCCATAAGATGGATTTCCATGCGAGAACGTACCTCTTCTTCGGTATAAATGCCGTTATTGACAAAGAGGTCAATATTTTTTTGTGACGCATAGAGTTTAAAGGCATCAACAGAAACTGATAAATTTGGCAAGCCTCTTTTTTGAGCCTCTTCTTCCCATTCTTTGGCGTAGTTATTGCCATTAAAAATAATACGCTTGTGATTTTTGATTTCCTTAGCCAAAAGCTTAGAAAGTGCTTTAAAGAAGTCTTCTTCCCCTTCCAATTCATCTGCGTAAGCATTTAGGACTTGTGCCATAGCAGTGTTTAGGGCAATAACTGGGCCAGCCACTGAAGCCTTTGAGCCACACATTCTAAATTCAAACTTATCCCCTGTATAGGCAAATGGTGAGGTTCTGTTTCTATCTGATATATCTTTTGGTAAAGATGGCAAAGTATTGACCCCTAATTCCATAAAGCCTTTATCCACGTTTTCATAGTGACCACCTCGCTCAATACCTTCTAAGATGGCAAAAAGCTCTTCCCCTAAAAAGATAGAGAGGATGGCCGGTGGTGCCTCATGACCGCCAAGACGATGGTCATTGCCTGCAGAGCCAACAACCAAGCGCATGAGTTCCGGATATTCATCAACAGCATGAATCATCGCACAGATAAAGAGCAAGAAACGTGCATTTTCTTCGGCTGTTTCTCCTGGGACAAAGAGATTGATCCCTGTATCTGTCCCCAAAGACCAGTTGATATGCTTGCCAGAACCATTGACCCCATAAAAAGGCTTTTCATGGAGCAAGCATGCCAAGCCATGCTTTGGCGCAAGACTTCTGAGTGACGCCATCAAAAGCTGATTTTGGTCATTAGCAACATTGGTCGAATTGTAAATTGGCACCACTTCAAACTGGCGTGGCGCAACCTCACTATGCTTGACCTTAGATGGAACACCCAAGGACCAGAGTGTCCAGTCTAAATCTGACATAAAAGCATCGACACGCTCATCAATAACACTGAAATAATGATCCCCAAATTCTTGTCCCTTTGGTGCTGGTGCCCCAAAAAGGGTACGTCCACAAATCACCAAGTCTTTACGTTGATCATAGACCGCTTTATCAATAAGGAAGTATTCTTGTTCTACCCCCATGGTTGGACGCACAGTTTTAATCGTTTGTTCCCCAAAAAGGCGCATAATACGAAGTCCTGCCTCACTGACAAGCTTTTCAGAACGCAAAAGTGGTACCTTTTTATCCAAGACATTGCCTGTATAAGAATAAAATACAGATGGAATAAATAACGTTTCCCCTTGGACAAAGGCTGGTGAGGTTGGATCCCAAGAGGTGTAGCCCCTTGCTTCAAAGGTATCACGCAACCCACCAGATGGGAAAGATGAGGCGTCAGGCTCCCCTTTAATAAGGTTTTTACCAGAAAAATCAAAAATCGCACTTTGGTCACTTTGTGGTGCCAAAAAAGATTCGTGTTTGGCTGCTGTTGTGCCTGTCATTGGCTGAAACCAGTGGGCAAAGTGAGTTGCACCTTTTTCCACTGACCAATCTTTCATCGCATTTGCTACTGTATCAGCGATATCTTTATCTAAATCTTCACCCGTCAAAATCGTATTTCTAAGGGACTGATAGACATTCTTTGGCAGACGCTCTTTCATCACTCTATCATTAAATACATTCTCTCCATAGATCGTTTTAATTGTTTTCATGTTAGCCCCCTAATATTTTTATTATGTAAAGTAGTATACTAAAAAACCAGAGATTTGCAACGTCTTAAAGCTTATTTAGGGTTAATTTTTTATTCGTCCTTTTCCCTTTTCTGAAATCAAAGAAAACCACGCACTTTATCCTACTAAGTACGTGGTTTTTTTACTTTATATTTCTAATCTAACTCTGCTCTACCAAATAGCGCTAAGATTAAAGCCCTATCTTCACAAGCTTGTTTAAATTGTTGGATAAACTCAGCCAAGGCTGCTTTATCCTTGGCATAGGCACAAAACATACTGCCTTCAGGGTCAAAGTCCACGCTATCTTTTAACTGTGGACATTTCTCATCTAGAAAAACTTGCGCCAAGCTACCCCAATCGTAGCCACTACCTTCAAAGCCTTCATCTGCACGAGTATCAAAAATATCTTGTAAATACGTTCCAACCTCAAGACAGACAGAAGCAGACTCATCATGATCCACCCAAAAAAACGGTGCAATGTCTTGTTTAAAACTTTCTGTGATTTCCATCTTTTACTATCCTTTCAAGCCTAGTACCATTTAGATACTAATTACCACATTCAATACTAATTTCATTGAAGACGCTCAAGATGTCTTCTACCTTGGTGTCTTTCTTTTCTTGACCACTACGGTCAAAGACAACCTTGCCATGGTGCATCATCAACATACGATTGCCATAGTCTACAGCAAAGCGTAAATTGTGCGTTACCATGATGGTCGTGAGTTTCTTTTGCGCCACTAGTTCACCTGTCAGTTGCATGATTTTCTCTGCGGTCTTAGGGTCTAGGGCAGCCGTATGCTCATCTAAAATCAAAAAGTCCAAATCAGTCATTGTTGCCATCAGTAGGGCTAGGGCTTGCCTTTGTCCTCCTGAAAGCACCCCTACAGGTAAATGGAGCTTATCCTCTAGGTTTAAGCCCAAAGGTGCTAGCATCTCTTGATAGGCTGTTATTCTTGCTTTATTAATTCCCTTAGTTAAGTTAAAGCCTTTGCCCTTATTGTCTGCTAGAGAAAGATTTTCCAAAATTGTCATATGAGGACAAGTGCCCATCTTAGGGTCTTGATAGACTCGTCCAATATAATGCAGGCGCTCATATTCAGGCATTTTATTGATATTTTTACCTGCGACAATGACCTCACCACCATCAAGGGAGAGGGTGCCACAAATTAAGTTCAGTAAAGTTGTCTTACCTGACCCATTGGAACCGACGACAGAAACAAAGTCGCCTTGATTAATGAAAAGATTAAACTTATCAAAGACTACCGTCTCATTAATTGTCCCTTGGTGAAAGGTCTTATCAAGATTTTTTAACTCAAGCACCCTTCACACCTCCTTTTTTTACCTTTTTTTGCTTGGTTTGAAAAGCAAGGACAAGGAGGAAAAGAATGGCAGTGATTAGCTTCATATCCGTTGTTTCAATCCCAATAGCAATCGCACCGGCAATACAAGCCTTGTAGGCAATGGAGCCGATAATGGCAGTGGTCGTCCCTTTGAGCCAGTTACCTTTAAAAAGGTTCATCCCAATAATAACCGCTGCCAAGCCAATCATAATCGTCCCAATACCCATGGTCACCTCAAAAAAGCGTTGTTGTTGGGCAAGAATGGCGCCAGCAAAGGCAACCATTGCGTTAGAAATCATCAATCCCAAGATTTTGACCTTTCCTAGATTTTTGCCCAAGCTCGTCACCAGATGAGGATTATCTCCAGTCGCTCTCAGTAAAAACCCTGACTTGGTGGTAAAATACCAATCTAAAATCAGCTTACAAATAATCAGTAAAATCCCTGAGATCACCAAGGTCACATATCTTTCTGGAATGTAGGTTGCCAAGCCAGAATTAAAAATCGTTGTTTTATCAAAAAGGGGTAAATTGGCGCTTCCTGCAATACGCAAGTTTACCGTATACAGTGCTGTCATAGTAATAATCCCAGCCAGCAAGTCACGTACATGAAAGCGTACATGGATGAGTCCTGTCACTAGTCCTGCTAGCATACCAGACAATAGCGCAACCACAAGGGATAACCAAGGATTGACACCTACAGTTATCAAGATGGCTGATACTGCTGCCCCAAGGGGAAAACTCCCATCGACTGATAAATCAGGAAAATCTAAAATACGATAGGTCATATAGACACCTAGTGCCATGATGCCATAAATGAAACCCTGGTCTAAAATCCCTATAATAATGTCTAACATATCTTGCCCTCACCTAGGCTTACTGTACAGCCTCGCCTTTCATCTCTTGTGGTAATGTCATATTAAATTTTTTTACGACATCAGCATTGTATACTAAGGTATTATCTTTGATTAATTCAAATGGGATGGTATTGATGTCTTCGCCTTTTAAGACTCTAGCTGCTAGCTTACCAGTTTGTTTGCCAAGTGCAACATAATCAATATTCATTGCTGCCACACAGCCTTTTTTAACTTGTTCAATTTCAGAACCAAAGACTGGAATATTTTTCTTATTTGCCTTATCGAGTAACACATCGAGATTATTGACCACAAGGTTATCCGTTAGGTTGTTGATGACATCAACCTTGGTCAATAGATTATCCACAGCTTGAGGAATATCACTTGCTGTATTGACACCAACTTCAACCAATTCAAAGCCATGTTTTGGGGCAATCTCTTTAAGACGTGCGATACTGCTCTCAGAATTTTTCTCACTGGTAGAATAAAGGACACCTAGGCGTTTTGCTTCCGGCATAAAAGCTCTAATCATCTTGACTTGTTCTTCAAGGGGCAAAAGATCGCTTGTCCCAGTTACCCCACCAATACCTTTGCCATCTTCTTTGGCAAGCCCTGCTAAAACAGGATCAGATACAGCGGTGTAGACTACTGGGATGTTCTTTTTACTGGCAGCATTATAAAGTGCTTGAGCAGCAGGGGTGGCAATACCACTGACCAAGTCCAAATCTTTGCTCGCAAATTGGTTGGCAATTTGATTGGCAATACCTGTATCTGCTTGGCTATTTTCATAAGTTACAGTAAGGTTCTTGCCTTCTTCAAAACCTTCTTCTTTCAAGCCTTCTAAGAAGCCTTGACGGCAGTTATCTAGCGAGCCATGTTCGGCAAATTGCAAAATCCCGACATTGACCATATCCGTCCCTTGAGTCTCTTTGCTTTCTTCCTTTGTGCCACAAGCACTTAGGCTTAGACCTAAGCTTAGAATCACACCAAGAGCCACTAATTTTTTCATCTTTTTCATTATATTGCCTCCTATTCAAATAAAAAACGCCTGTCCTAAAATTAGGACAGACGATGTCTGCGGTACCACCTAAATTACCCTTTCCTTTGCGCATGCCAAAGGAAAGAATCACTCTTTTCAATGCTCAACGTGAAGCATCTATCTGTTAACGCCAGCTTACGTCAATCCTACTCTCTTACGATTTCAAATTGCCCTCCAAAGACCACGTCCATATCGACTATCAGGTAACCTTTTCACCGCTAGTTACTCGCTAAACTGAAGTGCTTGATACGACTTTCTTTTTCAACGGTTTGTGATATTTTTTATACACTTTACCACCCGAAAAAAATCTTGTCAACTACTTTTTATGTTTTTTCTTTTTCTTCTTGCCCTTACGTTTTGGCTTATCTTCCTCCTTGCCAAAACAATGAATCATATATTGCCTTTGATTGACTGACCAAGATACAAAGATTGCCAAAAACATCGGCACAATGACAAAGCCATTTTTCACAAAGACTTTAGCCATTTCTAAAAATGACCCTGCTTCTCCAAGGATATAGGCATAATACGCCATCAAAATAAGTAAGCCCGCTATACTAATCAGACCCCATTTAAAAACATAAAAAATAAATCCTGCCTCTCTGGCTTTTTTAAACGCACAGATGTTACTTGGCACAGGTCTAAAAAGTATAAAAAAAGGAATGATAAATGCCAAGAGCCACCATTGGGCATAACCCTTATAGCCAACATAAAGGCCACCATAGATGGCTGCCGCTAGCGCTACTCGCCAATAGCCCATTGTTCTAAATAAATTCATCTCTTGTACCCTTTCTAAAATCTGCCAAATTTTTATAAAAAAAGCCCTGAGTGTTTACTCAGGGCTTAGATTGCATTAAGCAGTTGGAATCATCCATGGGAAGACATAAGCTTGTAAGCCAGTCATAATCATGATGATTGCAATGAATAGGAAGCTGTACTTCAAGGTAAAGCGTAAGAGTTCTGATTCTCTACCAACCAATCCTACTGCCGCACAAGCGATAGAAATAGATTGTGGTGAAATCATCTTACCAGTTACCCCACCAGTCGTGTTAGAAGCAACGAGGAGAACATCAAGCCCTTCAATAGGAGTTGCTAGGCTTGCGTTAACTTGTTGCGCCGTAATCGCTTGGAGGTTACAGAAGAGCGCATTTGAAGAGGTATCAGAACCAGTCAAGAATACGCCGATCCAACCGATAAGTGGTGCCACGAATGGGAAGAGGGTACCAGTCTTAGCAAGTGCTAGTGCCATGGTTACTGCCATGCCTGAGAAGTTCATTACATAAGCAAATGCAAGTACGCAACCGATGGTAACGATAGACCACTTCATTTCCTTAAGGGTTTCTACAAAGGTGTCTGTAGAAGCCTTGAGGCTCATACGATATACCGGAATGGTAAGCAATGCAGCGAAGAGAATCGCAGTACCTGTACTACTGATAATGTCAAATTTAAATACAGCTGCCATTGGTGTGTTTTCAGCAACAATAGGTGCTGTCTTTTCAACAAGCTCGTGCAACATTGGAATTTTCCATTGGAAGACGAGCCAAGCCAAAGGACCTTCATCTTTAAAGAGTGCTTTGAAAGCATCATGAGTCCAGATGATAACGAAAACAACGAGGAACAAGAAAGGTGTCCAAGCACGGACAATCTTGCCAGCACTGTGTTGTTCGAATTTAACGAATTTAGATTCATCATATTCGCCAGCTTCTTTAGCAGCAGCTTCAACAGTTAAAACGTGCTTTGGTTGCCATACTTTTAAGAAAAGTGCAGTAACCACTAAAGAAACAAGTGCAGATGTGATGTCTGGAAGTTGTGGACCGAGGAATGTTGCAGATGCCCATTGGGTAAGTGCAAAAGATGCCCCAGCGACGATAGCTGCTGGCCAAGTTTCTTTCACACCACGTTTACCATCCATCAAGAAGACGATAAATAGTGGTACTACTAAAGAAAGGAAAGGCAATTGGTGCCCTGCCATTTGACCGATGACGTGAGCATCAATTTCAGAGACCTTACCAGCGGTGATGATAGGAATACCGAGAGCACCGAAAGCAACAGGTGCAGTATTAGCAATCATACAAAGACCAGCTGCATAGATTGGACGAAGACCAATACCAGCGAGCAAAGCTGCGGTAATTGCAACTGGTGCACCAAAACCTGCAGCCCCTTCAAGAAACGCCCCAAAACAGAAACCAACAAGAATAACCAAGATTCTTTGGTCAGCTGTAATGGTTAAAATAGAGTCACGGATAACATTGAATTGTCCGCTGTTAACAGATAACTTGTACAAGAATACCGCTGCAATAATAATCCATGCAATTGGCCATAAACCGTACAAGAAACCATTAAAACCACTCATCACTGCCTGAGGAATTGGCATTTTAAAGACAACAATTGCCAAAATCATCGCTAGCAATGTGGTAGAAAAACCTGCTATATACGCTCTCCAACCTAAAACCCCTAAGGTTACTAGGAAAAAGATAATTGGAATAAGAGCTACGAGCGCTGATAGCAGGAGGCTGTTGAATGGGTCATATCCTTGAGCCCAAACAGAAGCTAGAAACATAGGAAAACCTCCCCTTATTAAAATATATTGTGACTTTTCAAGTCTGAATATAGTATAAGATAGATTTTTCCTGATAGCAAGTGAATATTCTAAATATTAGCTCTTTTTATTGTTTGTAACTTTTTAAAACTTTATGGTTTGTTTTTCATCACTTTGATTACAATTAATTGAGGTGATTTAAATGCTTTTTTCTTAAATACCCCTAACTTAAAGCCCCTTGCGACAAAAATTGTCTGTTTTTTGAGCTTGTAGCTTATCTTGCTAAGCTTCTTTAAGCCAAAAGCCCATCTTGATGCTAGACGTAAGATTGGCAAGCGAATCATCTTACCTTTTGGTGGCGTGGTCAAGATGAGATCACTGTCGAGTAGCCCAAAAAGATGAAATACCTTGCTCTCCGCAGAAACAATGATATGATACGCTTCTTTTTTGGCTCCGTCTTCAGATGCCTTATATTGCGCAAGCCCTAAACTCTCCCTGACCCTTTTTTCATAGACATCACTATCTTCGTGTTTACGTCTTGAGCCTAAGCCCAAAAGACTCACCGCTACCCCATTAATCTCCAAGGTACAACTGCTATTTTCCAAGACCACAATACCAGAATCTGTCAGTTCTTGGCGCAAACTAAAGGAAATTTCCTCACCTTTTTTATTTAAACTCGGTACATAAACAATCGGTAAGTCAACCAAGGTATTGAACAAAGCTGTGACTTCTTGATTTTTACCCTTTTTATGAAAGAGTTCCCCAATCAGTATCAATAAATCCACTTGTTCTTTTTTGATTTGTTCGGCAATTAAGCGCCCTTGATTTAAGGCATTACCACCACAATAATCACACATGAGGGCAATTTTTAGTGGCTCTTCCCCATGATAACGTGCTGTTTGGTAGCTTTTTTTAATCGTATCATATTCAAAATGATACACCTTATTGGTACCTAGCTTAGCCAGTCCCAAACCTACCCCAATAAGTGCCATCACCCATTTTGCTTTCATCTTATCCCTCCTTTTCTTCATTATAACATGAGCGCTTTTTTTGTATATCAAAAAAACCTAGCCCAAAGGCTAGGTTAGTCTTTTATTCTTCTCTAAAGACGCCACCAGTACTTGCAGAAGTCACAAGGCTAGCATAACGCTTGAGGTAGGAATGCTTGATAAGCTCTCGCTTAGGTCGCACCACCCCTTCTTGACGCCTTTTTTCTAGCTCTTCCTCACTGACTGCCACACGCAAGGATTTATTTGGAATATCAATCTCAATAATATCCCCTTCACGAATCAAGCCAATATTGCCACCCTCGGCTGCCTCTGGAGAAACGTGACCAATGGCTGCGCCTGCTGTTCCACCAGAAAAACGTCCATCTGTGATAAGGGCGACATCCTTATCAAGACCCGCACCGATAATCGCTGCTGTTGGGCTAAGCATTTCTTTCATGCCTGGGCCGCCCTTTGGACCTTCATATCGAATGATGATGACATCACCTTTTTTGATTTCATTGGCAACAATGGCATTAAAGCCTTCTATCTCACTGTCAAAAACCCTTGCCGGCCCAGAGTGGACAAGCATCTCTTGGGCTACCCCTGCCTTTTTGACCACTGCACCATCTGGTGCAAGATTGCCAAAGAGGATGGCAAGCCCACCATTTTCAGAATATGGTTTCTGGTAAGGACGAATAACATCCAAGTTTAAAAGGCGAGCTTCTTTGGCAATCTCACCAATAGTTTTGCCTGAGACACTGAGACAAGCTTCGTTTAATTTATTTTCCTCTTGTAAGACTTTCATAATCGCCGGAATTCCACCCGCCTCATGCAAGTCAACAATGTGATGATGCCCAGATGGATTGAGCTTGGCAATATGGGCGGTTTGATCACTGATACGATCAAAATCTTTTAAATTTAGGTCAACTTCCGCTTGGTTGGCAATTGCCATCAAGTGTAAAACCGTATTGGAAGAGCCACCAATTGCCATATCCACACTAATGGCATTATGAAAAGCTTCCTTAGTCAAGATATCACGTGGACAAATCTCACGTCTGACCATCTCCATCACGGCACGACCTGCCTTTTTGCCCAAGGCCTTGCGCTCCCCATAAGGGGCTGGCAAGGTGCCATTAAATGGCAAAGCCATTCCCAAAGCTTCTGCAAGGCAGTTCATGGTATTTGCTGTATACATCCCAGCACAGCTACCACAGGTCTGACAAGCAGTTTCTTCTTTTTCATATAATTCTTCTTCACTAATCTTGCCTGAAGTATAGGCACCGACTGCCTCAAAGCCACCTTTGATGAGATCGCTATTTTCTCCACGATAACGTCCTGGCAACATCGGCCCCCCACTGACATAGACACTTGGCACATTGAGACGGGCTGCCGCCATCAACATCCCAGGCACAATCTTATCACAGTTGCCAATCAAAACCAGCCCATCAAATTTATACGCCATGTACATGGCTTCAATCGAATCTGCAATGAGTTCTCTACTGGCAAGAGAATAGTTCATGCCACTATGATTCATGGAAATGCCATCGCAAAGCCCTATTGCCGGAAATTCAAAGGGGGTGCCACCACTGGCACTAATACCCGCTTTGACAGCATTGGCAATTTCATCCAAATGAAAATGTCCAGGAATCACTTCATTGTGTGCGTTGACCACACCGATAAGGGGCTTTTCTAAATCCTCTCTATCGTAGCCCATCGCATAAAATAAAGAACGATGTGGCGCCCTAGCGACACCTTTTTTTACCTCATCACTTCTCATTTTTCTCTTACCTCCCTAATCTTTTCTTGCCATCATAGCAAAATTAAATCTATTACACAAGAAAAATTATACCACTTGGACGTTATCTTCAATCTAAAGTAATGCTATAATACAGTCAAAACTTCTATAAGGTGGTGACGGGATGAGGAAAGTGAGATTAGGCGACTTAGGTCAAATTATTACAGGGAACACACCAAGTAAAAATCACTTAGAATTTTATGAAAGCTCTGATATCCCTTTTATAAAGCCTGATGATTTTGAAAGTTTAAATAGTATTTCAACCTCTTTAAACCATAAAAGCTATATTTCTGAAAAGGCACGCTCAAAAGCAAGAATCATTCCCAAACAGTCAGTATTAGTGACATGTATAGGCATTATTGGCAAAGTAATGATTTCTGAAACAGAAGTATCATTCAATCAACAAATCAATGCAATTATTCCTAATAACCTCATCTTGGCAAAATATTTCGCTTACCAGTTAATCTTTAACCAAAATAAGCTAAATTTTATTGCTAATGCACCTGTAGTTCCTATTGTTAATAAAACCCAGTTTTCAGATTTTGAAATTCAAATCCATGATGATATCAAACAACAAAAAGTAATTGTTACAATTTTAGAAAATATTGATAGCCAAATTATACAACGTCGACAACAACTGACACAATTCAACAATCTCGTGAAATCCCGATTTTACGAACAATTTGGAGACTTATCTACAAATCCATATGGTTTTCCTATTGTTTATTTATCAGAAATTGCAGAATATTATAATGGATTGACTTATAAGCCAGAAATGGTTGTAGAGGACGGCTCGGGCACTATTGTTTTACGTTCAAGTAATATTCAGGATAGTAAGTTAGATTTTAATGATATTGTTAGAGTAAATATTCAAGCTAAAGAGAAAAACATCGTTAGAAAAAATGATATTTTAATGTGTTCTAGGAATGGCAGTGAAAGATTAGTAGGAAAAACAGCCATAATAAATACAACTGAAAAAATGTATTTTGGCGCATTTATGATGTTAATTAGAAGTAAATATTTTGAATTTCTTCAACAGTATTTTCAAACAGAGCACTTCCGTTCTACTGTAAGACAGGGAGCAACTACAACCATTAACCAAATTACAGTAAAAATGATGGATAAAGTTAAAATCCCTCTCCCCCCTCTAGCCTTACAAAACCAATTTGCAGATTTTGTGGCAGAGGTCGACAAATCACAATTGGCTGGTC
>CALIQN010000010.1 GCA_938044045.1 uncultured Peptococcaceae bacterium | reverse complement strand
ATAGATGAAAGTTAAGAAACGTTCTCCAGCTTTAGGTTGAATATATAAAAAGCTAAAGAAGAAAAGAGGTATAAAAAAATGGCTTTACAAGGAAAAGATAAACAAATTATTGAATTGTCAAATGAACTTGCGAAAAAACTAAAGGATCAAGAATTTAAACAAGCATGGACTATGGCTGGTGAATTGAGTTCGCTTCTTAAAAATGATGAAGAATTGCAACTACCGTATCAAGTTATTGAGTGTATCAAGCGTGATTTGAATAGTTACTATGATATGAACAAGCAACTTAACAAGGTGACAACTCGTGCATTTGCGATTGGTTCTAGTTTTGAGCGTTCAGCTTCAATTTAATTAAAATGGTGAAGGAAGTCAATTATGGCTTCCTTTTTTGTTTGGAAGGAGAAATAATGAGTATTAAAGTTATTTATGATAGCTATTCTGATGTTTGTAAAGATTATGCTTATGGGAAAAAGTTGCTTGATGAACCTGAGAAGATTATTGATCGTTTAAATGAACATTTTGACGGTGTGGAATTTGGACAATTTGATGGTTGTAACCCTGATAATGTTTATATCAATTCTTTTACAGAAGTTGATACGAAGGAAGCATTACTTGATTTTGCTGGAATGTTGGATCATGGAGAATATGAGCAGTTAGTCAATGAAGATCGTTTGACTGCTTATGTAGAAGAACACGAAGAAGAAATTGCTAGTCGTTTAGAAGATTCCTATGTGTTTCTCGGTCATGAGGGCGATAGTTGGTATTTTTTGCAATAAAGATTGGTTAGTGCTGAATATGGCTTCAAAAGTATTGATTAAGAATCCAAAAAATGGAAGGCAGGCTTGGTTTAGCTTGCCTTTATATTTTGGAAGATTATCTCATATTGGTTTGACTGGCTCTTATGATGAACAGATTGAAATTGTTGATTATGAGGGTTCAGCATTTATTGGTTATGGTCTATTTAGTGTTGCTGATTTGGAACAGTTAAATAAGCAGGTAGAAGGTTAATTAAGGAAGGAGAAAACAAAAAAATGGATTTAATGGCTTTGGTTGTTTATAAAGGAATCGCTATACGTGTCCTGCTTCCAATTTCTAGTGAAGAAGTTGCTGAACGATTTGGCTATGATGGTGAAGAAATTGAGGTAACTATTGATTCGATTGAATCTTTACCTACTTTGAATTGTGAAGGTTTAACTTTGGATTTAGCGAATAGGCTTGCTAAAAGATTGGAAAATGTTGATGAAAATTTGGTTCTTACATTTATTGAGTGTAAAAAATCTAATGCACTTTCCTTATTAAATGCTGACTTTGAAGGTTGTTGGCTATATCCTGATGTCAATACTTATTATGATTTAGGAAAACGTACTGTTGAAGATGATGATTTTAATTATTCGATTGAAACATTAAAACGGTATTTTGATTATGATAAGTTTGGGCGTGCTGTTAGTCTTTCAGAAGGTGGTAGCTTTACTGGTAGAGGTTACTTTGTGTCAAGATGATAGCGAATATACGAGTTTTAAGAGAAGGAAATTTTGAATTTCTCTGTGAGCTGGATATTATGAGGTATACTCAAGATCAAGTTCTTGAAAGAATGAATGAAAGAGGGATTGATAAAGGTAACTTTTTTGTCTGTGGTATATCTGATTGGGAAGTAGATAAGGTGATGTCTTTGGACGAAGTTTATTTACTAAAAAAAGCTGTATTGGAATTGTATGATGGCGACGAGTTTATTGTGAAATTTCAGTTGCAGCGTTATGTGCCTGTAACTCAAATTGTAACTACATATTATAGATTTTGTTCTAAAGATGAAGTTAAGACAATGGTTGAGTTGACAAAAGAGTTAGATTATGAATCAGTTATCAATTACTTTTTTAGCTGTGGGAACTGGTTGACAGTATTTCAGGGATTCATAGATCAGGGAGAAGTTTTAAATACTCCTGCAGGATTTTATAGAAAGGTTGTTCTTTAAATTTTTAAAAAAGGAAGGAAAGATATTGAGAAATTTTGAGTTGAAGAAACCACGAAAAGAAAAACAAAAGCAAGTCAGAATGAAGAAGGTAAGTCAAAAGAGGTCGAATCAGATTTTTTTATTTGGTTTAGCTTTTTTTCTTTTTCTCTGTGGTTTGACAATATTTATTTCAATGAGGACTGCTGTTAGGGTAAATGAAAGATTATCGAATACGGCAGTTGTTGAAACAAAAAAAGAAACTGATCGTAAGCTGGAACAGTTTTTAGATGGTTATGTAAGTCGATATTTTACTTACAATTCACAAGCTGGCTCGTCTGATGATGATGTTTCAAAACTGAATAACTATTATGGTAGTGTTCCTGATGTGAAGAATCAAGGACAGTTGAAACAAGAAATGTCAGTAGTTAGTGCAAGAATGCTGACAGCAAAAGACGGTATTGCTGTTTATCGTGTTGTTTATGATACGAAGAAAGATGATAAAAGTCAGCGTGTAGGAATTGAATTTTCGATTCCTTACGGTGAGAAAGATGGTAAATATTATGTAGCTGGCTTGCCTTGGTTTTCTCCTGTGAGCGATTTTAAAGCTGATGGAGTAGATAAGGACAGTATGGTATCTTTGATTGCTAAAGATGATTTGGAAGAAGGAAAGCGCAAGAAATTGATTTCTTTCTTAGAACTATTCTTTAAGAACTATACGACAAGTCAAGCAAACCTAGACTTGATTTCAAAAGATATTAAGTCTATTGGTGGTGCAACTTTCAAGAGTTTAGATTATACCTATTTTAAAGAAAAAGATGGTAAGATTCTTGCCTATGTGCAAGTAACCTTTGAAGTTGCAGGTACAACTCATAGTGAAAACTTTAGCTTTGAGTTAAGAGAAGATAAAGATAGTTATTTTGTAGAAAAAATGGATCATACGATTCCAGCAGATTTCAATAAAAAAGATGATAAAGGAGAATAAAACAAATGGCATTATTTCAATTTTTAGTAGCAAAACTTGGTATTCCAGCAGTAGCATTTTTCGCTGGTACAAAGGTTCTTAAAGCGTGGAAGGATCAAAAAGTTGGAACGATTGTAGGAACGGTTCTAATTGCAGGATTTATTATTTATTTCCTAGATAATCCTGAATCAGTTTTGCGTGCAACCAATACAATTTGGTCTAAAGTGCTTGAAGTATTCAAGTAGGACTACGCTATGAAAAGAGAAGATAAAAAGCTGTATATTTACACTACTGCTTTTAGACAGCCTATATGGGTGCATAAGATAAATGAAGATTTCAGTTTACCGTTTGCCCTTAAAATGTCAACTATTATCTATACTCTAGTAAGTTTCGCTCTATCGTGGTTCTTGCTAGGGTATGTACCCTTATTGGATTGGGGTTTTCGATTCATGGGTTCATTGTTCATTGGCTGGTGGTGTGGAAATTTACTAGCTGAAAATAAAATTGATGGAAAAACATTGTTTCGATTCTTAGTTGATTATTTTAAATTTTGGTTTAAATATGATAGTCGAAGAGATTCAATGTATCTCTGTAAAGGTAAAAAATATGAGAAAGTGAGAAGAATTTATCGTGGAATTAACGAATAATATTTGGGCGATAGATGATAGCTTGATTCTCTTGAAAGATGGAAGTGTGCTGGCTGTATTTGAAGTTGAGCCACAAGTGATCAATACCATTGAAGATGGTGAGAAAGAAGATTCAAAAGATTTAGTGTTTAATTACTTGTCAAGTATTGCTGAATATGGTGATTTTGGAATCTATACTCTGAATTTTGACTTAGAATTGGCAAAAAAAATTGAGTTGCTTTCTCACGATATTGAGCAGGGTGTTGGTACAAGTCCATTAGCCAATTATGTGATTTCGAATATGGCAGAACGTTTAGAAGAAGAAGTTACATACTTGGTAGAATCAAAAGATTATCTAGTAGTGCCTTTAAAATCAGTCAATGTATCGTCTGATTTCAAAGTGACGGTGAAGCAGTCTATTGCTAACTTTAGAAAGACAGCGATGAAAATGGTTGGTTTTGAAGAATTACCGAAGGTCGATTGGTCGAAGGAATGGCAGGATCAAAAAGAATTGATTCAGACAAAATTATACGCTTTGAATATTCAAGAAGTAGTCAAAGAAGATTTGATGTTGTTGAATCGAATTCATTTCTTAAATGGTCAATACTATGATAAAGATAGTGAAATTATTGCCCTTCAAAATTCGATTGAGAATGTTGATGAAACAATTATTGAAATTGGATCAGGTAACACTTTGAAGCTGGTAAACGGTGAAGAAGAAAGTTATGTAGCAACCATTCCTGTATATGCTTATCCAAAGAATGTTTCTTATCTTCATTTAGATGAAGAAATTAAGAATATTGGTTTTCCTGTAAATAAAGCGTTGAAAGTGAAATTTTCAACTAAAAGTGGATTTTATTCTTTGAGTACAAGGGCAAGAAATAAGCGCAAAAATCTTGGAAATACTGTTACTGAAACAGCAGAAAATTTTGATGTTCAAAAAATTGAAGTCTTAGAAAGTTATGAGTTACTAGAAGATTATCAAGAAAAAGCTGATAATAATGAGCCTATGGTTATGTTCCTTCACCTATTACAGATTACTGGTGATAGCATTGAAGAATTGAATGTGAAGTATGATATTTTAGCTTCAAGATTGAAAGATATGGAAGTTGAAATTGTGAAGGCTGTTGCTGATCAAGTATATCTATTCTATAAATTCAGAATGACTGAATTGATTGATGGTGATAGAGAAGGTTTCTTACAATATTCAAGTCTGCGTGCGCTTTGTGAGAATTTGTTCTTTACGAAGAAAAAAGTAGGTACAGATGTTGGATTTCCTATTGGTCGAATTGATAAAGAAAGTGCTTCATGGTATGGAGATTTTAAACGTGCATTAGATAATAGCACGAATGTTGTATTTACTAACTTGTTACAAGCTAATAAAATTGGTGTGCATGGTAAAGAAACAAGCAATCCTCATACAGCGATTACTGGTGCAACTGGTAACGGTAAGTCATTCTTAACAAAATTACTCTTTACTTATCATTCATTGTTAAAAGCTAAAGTGTTGTATGTCGATCCAAAAGCTGAAATGCGTACACAATATTTATCTGTGTTAGCTGATTTGGAAGAAAAAGGTGAATCTGAAGAATTACAAGAATACATTCGATCTATTCGCTTTATTACCTTGGATATGCGTAAGGAAGAAAATAAAGGTGTTCTTGATCCGTTCTCATTCCTTCAAGATGAAGGGGAGTTGACAGAGTTGGCAACCGTACTTGTTGCTTCTGTATTGGATAAGGATACCTATATTAAAATTAAACCTCACCTGTTAGATTCACTTGATAAAGTGATTGAGCGTAGAAAAGCTGGTGAAAAGGTTGGTATGTTACAAGTTTTTGATGGATTGGAAAAATCATCAAAAGATGAAGTTTCAACTGCTGGATATTTACTAAAGAGAATTTCTAAAAATTCATTGTTATCATTATGTTTCTCTGATGGTAGTCAAGAAGTTCTAAAGACTGATGATAAAACAATTATTGTTGAGATTGCTGGTCTTGATATGCCTGAAGGGACTGATAAAGATGAAATGACTGAAACACAATTAAGAAGTTTGACTGTTATGTATGCTTTGACTTATTTCTGTGCGATTTTTGGAGAACGTGAGAAAGACAAGGAAACAATGTTATACCTTGATGAAGCATGGCAGATTATGTCAACTCCTGCTGGAAGGCAAGTAGTTAACCGTGTTAAACGTACTGGACGATCATTTAACAATTTCTTGGTGCTTATTACTCAATCGGTCAAAGATTTGAAAACAAGTGCTGATACAACTGGTTTTGGTACTTTATTTGCTTTTCCTGAAAATACAGAAACAGAAGCAATATTGGAACATTTACGAGTTGAAAATGATGAATTATCAAGAGCATGGCTTGAAAATCAGACAATGGGACAATGTATCTACTATGATACATTTGGTCGCAAAGAACGTATTACAGTAGATGGTACGATCTTCCCTGAATTATTACCATTGTTTGAAACAGTTAAATCTAATTTAGTGTCAGTACAATAGAAGGGGGAAAAATGAGAAGAAATATTTTACTAGGGTTAGTTTTATCTATCTTTTTCTTTCCTTTGGTTGTTGCTGGTGCGATTGAGCCTTCCTTGCCGAATAGTGGTATAAATGCTTTTAATTCTAATTCAATTTCAACTCCATCTTCTAATTCTTCAGTTAAACTGGATAGTGGACTTGGAACAGATTATTTACCAAAGAATAATTTTAACATTATTGAATTTGATAAGAATACGAATAAGCCTGTTATTAAAGATCGTAATGCTGAAATTGCAAAGAATACGATTGAACGAGCAAAGAAGGATTTAGAAGGAAAAGAAGCCTTAAAAAAGAAGGAAGCAGATTCAAAAAAATTGACTTATGATAACTATAAGTCGAAGATGTCTGATCTAACAAGTAAGGTTTACTTTGATAAGAAATTCTTTGGTTTTGATTCAAACATGAATTATTTCTTTAATTCCATTGTGCAAGCTATTTTTTGGTTGTCAAAATTTATCTTCACGATTATAGCTGGAATCTATAATGCAGTTGAGGGAATGAGTGATGTATCAAGTTTGCTGAATAATGTGATAGGTAACTCTAGTAAAGTATTTTCTTCTCTATTCAGTAAAGAGATAGTTTACATTATCGGTGCAAGTATGGCTGTGTATCTGTTGTATTTGTTCGCAACTGGTAACGGTAGTGTACTTAAAGCATTTATTAAGATGTTGTTGATTTATACGCTTATTGGTCTTTACTTTATCAAAATAAATGTAAATGAACAGAATAAGTATTTATTAACTCATTTGTATGATGGATTTAGAACGACAACGATTTCCCTTAATGGTCAGATTACAAAGACTTTGACTAGTGAAAGTTCTAATGCGATTGATGTATATTTTAATGAAACAATCGTAAAAGCTTATAAGTATATGAATTCGCCTGTAAAAGAAGATGGAGAATTTCAGTTATCAGAAGCAGAATTTGAAGATTTAGCTGGTTATAAACAAGGTGATGGAGATTATCTTGTTGGTGGTAAGAAAATCAAGGATATTGCTAAAGATAAAGATCCTGAAAACAAAATGTTGAAAAGTGAGTGGGGCGCAAAGTTTAGCTATGCCTTATCCTCTCTTGTTGATGTAACCGTAGTAGGAATTGTTTATCTAGTCTTAGGTCTTGCAAGATTCTTCTTCTTGATGGTTTATATTTTCTTGATTCTCTTGTTACCATTTATTCTATTGGTTAGTCTATTTCCTTCAATGGAAAGTTTGATTCATTCATTCAATAAAAAGGCTATATCAATGTTGATTCTATCATCTGTGACCTTGTTAGCAACAACTCTGTTTGTGTTCTTCTATAATTCATTAACGGATTTTATTAGCTTTGCAGTAGGACAGAATGTGTTGATCGTGATATTTCTAAAAGCGATTCTCTTGTTCTTATTATTTAAGAATAAGAATATGATTCTATCAATGTTCTCACGAATTGGTCACTTGCCTGTAAATAGAATGAATGGCTTGAATCTCAATCGAGGTACTAAAGCAATACGAGAAAGAGTTCTTGGTGCTGGTAAGAGTGGAATTTCTGCTGGTGGTCAGTTTGCTAAAGGTGGATTGAAGATGGGTAAAGACAATTTACAATCTCGCCTTAAAAATTTACGATCTAATGATTCTAGTCCTAAAAATGAAACACTTGGAAGATTTGGCAATAGATACGCTTCCATGAAGCATGGATTAAGGGGTACTGTAAATTCCTTTAAAGAAAAGGGGAATCGTGCTATGGCTTCGCTCTATAAGGTTCGTGCTAGTGCTTTTAGAGATCAGGAATCTCATAAATTTAAAGTCTTAGATTCAAAGAAAGATTCTTTATTAGCGAAGGCAGAATCTCAAGGAAAAATAAAAAATTCATCTTATGCTGAAGTGAAGCGATTGAAAGACCAAAGACTTGCAAGGAAAAAGGCAGAATTTCAAGCAAAAAAAGGACAAAGAATGAATCAAGTGGATTCAGTTAAGAATCCTAGAATGAATCAGGTGGATTCAGTTAAGAATCCTAAAATTGATACTCCAAAAGGAAAACGAATTAAGGGTGTAAATTCTAGTCCAAAAAAGCAAGGAAGAAAAAATAAAAAGAATCGTCCGAATGTTACGATAGATAGAAAGAGAAATAAGATTTAATGAAGAATCAAAATAAGAATCAGGTAAAAAAATATGTAGTTGCCTTTCTTTTGTCGAATCTTACAACTATTCTACCTATTATCTTGATTTTGATACTTTTCATGGGTGCTGTGGTTGCTGGAAGTTCAGGTTCATCTGATTCTACGACTGGCAAAAGAACACGTTTAACAGCGCAAGAAGTGGCTCAAAAAGCGAATATCTCTGTTGAAAGAGCAGAAGATGTGATTAAGATTCTTAACTGGCAATTATCTAAAGAGAAGTTTACTTTAGAGGGTGCAAGTGGAAGTCTTGCCAATGCTGAAAGAGAAAGTGACTTTGATCCTAAACTAACGAATTCATCAGGGGGAGTTGCTGGGTACTTTCAATGGTCAGGTTGGGACGGTAACACAATCAATGGTGATAGATGGGCGAAGGCTAGTTCTCGTACTTTAGATAGTACGGTAGAATTAGAGTTAATGAGTTATGAGTTAAATCATGGCTATAAAAAAGTAAAAGACTATATGCAAAAGGCAACTGATCCTTTTGAAAGTGCAAAATATTGGTCTGAACATTATGAAGGTGTTTTAC
>CALIQN010000009.1 GCA_938044045.1 uncultured Peptococcaceae bacterium | reverse complement strand
AAAGCTTAATTTTATTGTGTGAAAAGAGCAGTTTTCAACTATTTTAGTGAAGATTGCTCTTTTTGTCTAAGATGAGACTTTAGGGGGTCTATATGGAAAATGCAAAATTTAAAAGGGTAGTCATCAAGTTAAGCGGTGAAGCCTTAGCAGGTGATCAAGGCTTTGGTTTAGAAAGTCAAGTTTTGACTTCTCTTGCCAAGCAAATCGCTGAAATTGTTGCCCTTGGCGTCCAAGTGGCAATAGTTGTTGGTGGCGGGAATATCTGGCGTGGTGTGGCTGGCTCTAAAAGAGGGATTGATAGAGCGACAGCCGACTATATGGGTATGTTAGCAACAGTGATCAATGCCCTAGCCTTACAAGATATTTTAGAAGCGCATGATGTTGATACCCGTGTTCAATCTGCTATAGAAATGCGTCAAGTGGCAGAGCCTTACATCAAGAGAAAAGCGATTCGTCACCTTGAAAAAGGACGAGTTGTTATTTTTGGTGCAGGTACTGGGAATCCATTCTTTTCAACAGATACCACCTCTGCACTTAGAGCAGCTGAAATTGATGCTGAAGTTATCTTAATGGCAAAAACAGTAGATGGTGTCTATGATGCTGATCCAAAAACAGATGCAACAGCGAAGAAATTTGATGCACTAACTTATATCGATGTCTTAAATCGTGGACTAAAAGTTATGGATTCTACTGCGATTACCCTCTGTATGGACAATAATATTCCTATTGTTGTATTCAATATGATGGAAAGTGGTAACATGAAACGCGTGGTCATGGGTGAGACGATAGGTACTTATGTAGGGAGTGAAATTTGATGATTGAGATGATCAAAAGTGAGGCAAAAGAACGTATGCAAAAAACAATAGAAGCTTATAAAAATGAGCTTAGTAGGTTGCGTACAGGCACAGCCCATGCCTCTGTTTTAGATGGTATTAATGTGAGCTATTATGGTACCCCAACACCGATCAATCAAGTTGCTAATGTCAATGCACCAGAAGCAAGGCTACTTGTGATTCAACCTTGGGATAAGTCTATAATTGCTGAAATTGAAAAAGCGATTTTACAATCTGATTTAGGCATTACACCAAGTAATGATGGTACAGTCATTCGTTTGCCTTTTCCACAACTCACTAAAGAAAGTAGACAAGACTTAGCCAAACAAGCACGTGCAAAAGCAGAGGATGCCAAGGTGCGTGCGAGAAACGTCAGACGTGATGCTAACGATGATATTAAGAAGTTAGAAAAAGATAAAGAAATTACAGCTGATGATAGTAAATATGAGCAAGATGAAATTCAAAAGTTGACCGATAAAACCATAGCGGAAATTGATAAGATTTTTGCAACCAAAGAAAAAGATATCCTTGAAATCTAAAAAAGAGATGGGCAAGTGCCCATCTCTTTTTTAGTCGTTAACTTGTATAAAAGCAATAATATTGATAATATTTTAATTAAGTATATTAAAAAATGGAAATTTATACGTAAAGATAGGCTGAATTTAATACTATAAAGGTGATTATGATGGAACGATATGAATTTATGGCAACAACAGCAACATCAGATAGGATTATTGGTTTAATTTTTCCCATGATGCTTATGCTTCCTATATTAGGGCTACAATTAGCGTTATTTTATTTTAACCTGAATCATTTTTTTGCATCCTATTCCATAGTACTTTATTTAATTATATTGGTATTTTTGAGTATTAGCTTTCTTTTGATTAAAAGGATACAGGAAAATTTCATCAAGGCTTATGTCGTCGAACTTTCTGAAAAGGAAATTAGAATTTGGTGTGATGGAGATGAGATTTTGTTCGGTATCCTTTCATTTTCTAAGTTGAAATATAAGGAAAATAAACTAGGGGTGAACGCTTTAAGCTTAGACATCTATACAGAAACTGATGAAGTAAAATTTCGCGTTCGAAATAAAGTTTATCAAAAAATCACAGGTTCATTGGCTTCTAATCCCCTAGGGACCAGCGAGTCAACTGATATAGAAACCTTATTGACCTTGGGCAAGAAGATAGAAAAGGCTATTGAAGAATAGATATGGAAGGTAATGCTTACAGAGAGAATAGTAGAAAAGGTCATACTAAAAAGGTTCTATAGTCCAAAAAAGCAAGATGTGTTATAATGGTGACTTAGTAAAAGATGAGGAGTTATCATCATGATAGAGTTAGAAAATTTAGAAAAATTTGGCTTAAGTGCCGATAAAGCATTACCGAAGCATATTGCAATTATTATGGATGGCAATGGACGTTGGGCAAAAAAACAAGGTTTAATTCGTTTGGCTGGTCATCGTGCAGGTATTAAAACAATTCGAGAAATTTTAGAGGTCGTTACCAAGCTAGGCATCAAGTATTTTACCATTTTTGCTTTTTCAACTGAAAATTGGAAACGACCAACCAATGAGGTTGATGGCTTAATGCAATTGCTCATTGAATTTATGGATAAAGAATTGCCTTATCTTCATCAAGAGGGGGTTAAGATACAAATCATTGGCGATAGAGAACGGTTGCCTAAGGATGTTTATACAAGTATAGAAAAAGCAGAAACTTTGACAAAGGATAATACAGTTTGCTTTTTCAATATCGCACTTAATTATGGTAGCCGACAAGAACTTATCAGAGCGACTCGGTTAATTGCTAAAGAAGCAATGGCTGGTGAACTTGACATTGATTCGCTAGATGAGCAAGTTTTCTCAAATTACCTTTATACTCAAGGCCAACCTGATCCAGATCTTTTGATTCGGACGTCTGGAGAAATGCGAATTAGTAATTTCTTGCTTTGGCAGATTGCCTATGCGGAAATTTGGGTCACACCAGTCTTATGGCCAGATTTTAGGAAAGAACATTTAATAGAAGGACTTCAAGTTTATCAAGCGCGGGATAGACGTTTTGGTGGCTTGAAGTAGATTAAAAGGAGCGGATTATGAGGACTAGGATTATCACTGGTGCTATTGGAATAGCAGTGGTGTTATTGATGATTTTTACAAGTCGTTATTTATTAATTTTTGGTGTCCTAGCACTAATTGGGTTAATGACCCAAGAGCTGATGACCATGCGTGAGCGTTATCTTCCGGAGAATGCTGGTATTATCGTTTATCGGAGTTTATCAACCCTTTCGGCACTCTCATTTTTGGCAAGCTATGTTTCAGGCATAACACAATGGGTGGAAGCGGCGCTAATTTTTAATATGTTGCTTTTTATTTTAATCAGTGTTTTATTTTATCCAAGGGTTGCCTTGAATTTTTTGCCACTTGCCTTATTTGATGGGGTATATATAGGTTTTAGTACGACATTTTTCTTGGTCATTAGAGACATGAAGTCAGGGACAGTGTTACTACTATTTTTACTCATTTTAATTTGGAGTTCGGACTCTTTTGCCTACTTCACAGGCAATTTTTTGAGACGAAAACACGCACTTGCGCCTGCCTTATCGCCTAAAAAAAGTATTGAAGGTGCGCTTGGTGGGATTGTTGGGGCAATTGTTTTAGGGCTGATTTTTAATGCAGTGACAGGTTTATTTACTTGGCAAATCATTTTATGGTTTGCACCATTGATTTCAATTATTGGGATATTTGGTGATTTATTTGAAAGTATGATAAAAAGACATTATGGCTTTAAAGATTCAGGCACCTTATTACCTGGTCATGGCGGATTTTTAGATCGTTTTGATAGTCTATTAGCCGTATTGCCTGTAGCAGGAATTGCTTTGGAAGTCATGGTTATTTAATTTAAGGAAGTTATTTTATGAAAAAGATCGCATTATTCGGTTCAACTGGTTCAATCGGAACGCAAACTTTAGAGGTCGTTGAAGCCTATCCAGAACGTTATGGTATCGTCTTATTGACAGGGCATAAAAACGCAGGTGTTTTAAAAGCACAAATCGCAAAACATCTGCCGAAATATGTCTTTGTAACAGATCAGGAAGCTTATGATGAGATTAATCAATATTGTCAAAATCTAGAGACAACTGTTTTTTCTAATTGGGATAATTTAGCTTATGCCCTAAAGGATACAGAAACTGACTTTGCTGTTTTAGCAATTGGTGGTGCGGCGGGTATTTATCCGGCTATGGTTGTGATCCAAGAAGGCATAGACTTTGGATTAGCTAATAAGGAAACCTTGGTGGCAGCTGGAGATTTTATCAAAAGCCTTGTTCGTGAACGTCAAGTGAAAATGTTTCCTATTGATAGTGAACATTCTGCGATTTTTCAATGTATGCAAGGACAAGAACGTCCAGATAAGTTAATTTTAACAGCTTCTGGTGGACCTTTTCGTACCTTTTCTTTGGAAGACTTGGCTAAAGTAGATGCAGAGTCAGCTCTTAGACATCCTACCTGGTCGATGGGTAAAAAGATTACCATTGATTCTGCCACTTTGATGAATAAAGGACTTGAAGTGATTGAGGCGCATCATCTCTTTGATATGCCTTATGAGCGTATAGAGGTCGTGGTTCATCCAGAGAGTGTGATTCATTCTATGGTGGCTTTTAAGGATGGCAGCCATATTGCACAACTGGGACCATCAGATATGAGACTACCAATTGCTTATGCCCTATCTTATCCAGAGCGCTTAATTATAGAGAGGGAAAAACCCTTTAGCCTTATAGAGTATGGTAAGTTACATTTTGAAGCTCCTGATTTAAATCGCTTCCGTTCTCTAGCCTTAGCTTATCAAGCAGGAAAAATAGGAAAGTCCATGCCAACGGTGTTAAATGGCGCAAATGAAGTCGCTGTGATGGCTTTTCTAAAAAATGAAATTGGTTTTTTGGCTTTGCCAGATATTGTTGAAGAAGTGATGCTCCATCATGAAGTCAAATCTTTGGTAGATTATGAGACGATTGTGGCAGTTGATACTTGGGCAAGAATGGAGGCAAAGCAAGTTATAAAAAAATATGAGGGTAAAGTATGAGAATATTAATTGCGATATTCGTTTTAGGTATTGTTATTTTAGTGCATGAATTTGGACATTTTATGGTGGCTAAAATATCCAATATGCGTGTAGAAAAATTTTCTATTGGTATGGGTCCTGCCATTACAAGTATTAAAAAAGGTGAGACGACCTATGTTATCGGGATGATACCGGCAGGTGGCTATGTTCAAGTAACGGGAGAACAAACAGGCTTAGATGATGAGGATGATTTGGATGAAGATGATCCACGTCGCTATGGTAATCGTCCGCTTTTATCACGTCTGCTCTTTGCAGCCGCAGGCTCATTTATGAATATTTTTGTTGCCATTGTTATGATGGTAGGATTATTTATGATTTCTGGTGTAAGTACTGAAGTACCGAGTGATTTACCAAAAGTTGCTTCTATTACGGAGAACTCTCCAGCCCAAAAAGCAGGCCTAAAGGAAGGTGATACCTTAGTATCCCTAAATCAAACAAAAATTGAAACATGGGATGATATTGCCGAGGCCTTACAAGAGACGCAAGGGAAAAGCAGTAAAGTAACGGTTTCTAGAGATGGTAAATTGCTTGTCTTAAACGTTGTACCAGAGCTTAACCAAGAAAATAAAAACTACTATTTGGGGATCACACGCTTGCAAGAGGTACATAAGGAAAGACTAAATTTTCCTAAAGCTGTCACTGCAAGCTTAGAGATGACCAAAAGAATTTCAACACTTGTGTATGATGCAGTCAAAAATTTGGTTTCAGGAAAAACCTCAATTACCGATAAGAAAGGTGGTTTAACAGGGCCTGTTGGTATTGTCAAGGTGATTGATAATAGCTTGGACAGAGGAATTGATGAGTTGATTTTTCTTATGAGCATGCTATCAATTAACCTCGGTCTGATGAATTTGCTACCGATTCCTGCGGTTGATGGTAGTAAGATATTATTTTTAATACTGGAGGGTATTAGAGGGATTCCGATTGATTCCAAAAAAGAAGGTTTGGTTAATTTTTTAGGCTTTATTTGTCTGATGGCATTGATGATTTATGTTACAGTTAACGATATTTCAGGGATAGGCTAGGAGAGGCTATGAAAAGAAGAGAGACTTTAAATTTTAAAGTAGGTCATGTAGGTATAGGCAGTCAGTATCCAGTTACCCTTCAATCGATGACAAATACAGATACAAAAGACACTGAAAAAACCTTAAAGCAAATTAGGATGCTAGCAACTGAAGGGATTGAAATTATCAGGGTTGCCTTGCCAGAAAAAGAGGCGGTTGAAAGTTTTAAAAAAATTTGTCTAGAAAGTCCTTTGCCTGTTGTTGCTGATATTCACTTTGATTATAGATTAGCATTAGAGGCGATTGAAGCTGGTGCCAGTGCCCTTCGTATCAATCCTGGCAATATTGGTTCGAGAGACAAGGTAGAACAGGTCATAAAAAAGGCGAGTGCCTATCAGATTCCGATTCGTATTGGCGTCAATTCGGGGTCTATTCGCAAAGATATTTTGGCAAAGTATCAAAGACCAACTGCTGAAGCTTTAGTGGAAAGCTTAGTGGAGCAAGTTGAGATTTTTGAGCAACTTGATTTTAGAGATATTGTGCTTTCGCTTAAGGCATCTAATGTTCCGATGATGATAGCAGCCAATAGGCTAGTGAGTGAAAAACTACCTTATCCAATACACTTAGGTGTAACGGAGGCTGGTAGTCCCAAGAGCGGGGTGATTAAGTCTGCTGTAGGAATAGGTACTTTACTTGCTGAGGGTATTGGGGACACTATTCGTGTATCTTTAACTGGAGATCCTTTAAATGAGGTAGAAGTTGGTAAGCAAATTCTTAAAAGCCTTCATTTAAGGGAGGATGGTGTAGAGATTATTTCTTGTCCGACCTGTGGTCGTACAAAAATAGATTTGGTTGCTTTGGTAGAAGCAGTAGAAGACCTTGCTAAAAATATTACCAAACCGATAAAAATAGCCGTTATGGGTTGTGTCGTCAATGGCCCAGGTGAGGCGAGAGAAGCGGATATCGGGATTGCCGGCACCTTTGGTGAAGGGCTCATCTTTAGAAAAGGTGAGGTTATTAGGCGTGTAAAAGAAGAAGAGTTATTAGAAACCTTTAAATTAGAATTAGAAGAATTATTAAACGAGGAGAGATAACTAGATGAGAATGTCAATGGCTTTGATTCCAACTTTGAGAGAGGTGCCATCAGAAGCACTTATTCCAAGTCATCAGTTGCTTTTGAAAGCAGGCTTTATTAGAAAGACAGCAGCTGGGATGTATAATTATTTGCCACTAGGTAAGCGTGTACTAGATAAAATTGAACGCATCGTTCGAGAAGAAATGGATAAGTATGGTGGACAAGAAATTTTGATGCCAATCACTCAACCAGCAGAGCTTTGGGAAGAGTCAGGTCGATGGGATGTTTATGGTGAGGAACTCATTCGCTTTACAGATAGACATAACCGTTCATTTTGCTTAGGGCCTACCCATGAAGAAGTGGTCACCGACCTCGTACGTAAAGAAGTGACTTCTTACAAGTCTTTACCTTTGCGACTTTATCAAATTCAAAATAAATACCGTGATGAACGTAGACCAAGATTTGGTCTTATGCGTGGTCGTGAATTTATCATGAAAGATTTATATTCTTTTGACTTGGATGAAGCAGGTTTAGATCAAAGTTATCAAGATATGTATCAAGCTTATAGCAATATCTTTACACGTTGTGGCTTGGCATTTAGACCAGTTGTGGCAGATAGTGGTCAAATCGGTGGTGGCTATACTCATGAGTTTATGGTCTTGGCAGAAACTGGTGAAGCAACCATCGCTTATAGTACAGAAAGTGACTATGCTGCTAATATCGAAATCGCACCTTGTAATAAGCCAACAGGCTTGTCAAAGGAAGAAGAAGGCACCTTAGAAAAAGTCTATACTCCTGATTCCAAAACTATTTTAGAAGTCGCAGAGTTTCTAAAAGTTGAGACCACAAAGTGTATCAAAACACTGGTTTATATGGCAGACAATCAGCCAATTGTGGTTTTAACCCTTGGCACTCATGAAGCCAATGATGTTAAAATCCAAAAAGTTCATCCATGCAATGATTTGCGTATGGCAACAGAAGAAGAAATTAAAGAAATCTTTAAAGCAGGTCCAGGTTCTCTCGGCCCAGTAGGTCTTGATACCGTTCCAGTTTATGCAGATTGGCAGTTAGAAGATCGTTTAAACTTGGTGTGTGGTGCCAATGAAGATGAATACCATTATGTGAATGTTTGTCTCAATAGAGATGCAAAAATTACTTGCTATGCAGATTTGAGAATGATAGAAGAGGGCGAACCTAGCCCAGATGGCGAGGGTGTTATTGCCTTGACGAAAGGGATTGAGGTTGGTCAAGTCTTTAAACTAGGCACAAAATACAGTGAAGCCTTAGGGGCAGTCATTTTAGATGAAAATGGCAAAAGTCAACCAATTGTTATGGGCTGTTATGGCATTGGTGTGAGCCGTACCATGGCAGCAGCTGTTGAACAAAATTATGATGAGAAGGGTATCATTTGGCCAATGGCTTTGGCGCCTTATCATGTTGTTATTGTGATTGTAAATACAAAGGATGCTTTACAAGTCGAAAAAGCAGAAAGCTTGTATCGTGATTTGCAAGGTGCTAATGTAGAAGTTATCCTCGATGATCGTAAGGAAAGAGCAGGCGTCAAATTTAACGATGCTGACTTGATTGGTTTCCCTATTCGTATCACAGTTGGTAAGGGTATTGTTGATGGACAAGTAGAACTGAAATTAAGAAATCAGGCAGATCATGAAGTTCTTTCTTTTGAAGAAGCTTATGGTAAAGTGCTTGATTTAGTGAAGCTGTGAGAAAAATGAGTACTTTAGAAAAATATTTTCAAGATAGTGATTATCTTGAAGAAGATAAACCATTAACCACTTCTATTTTAGAAGTGGTTAATTTAATAGATGAAATAACTTTTCATACGCTTAGGAATCTCTATGAAATAAGATTGTATTTTGACAAAATGCCGGCGCTTAGTGAGTTACAAAGGATAAAAGAACAGTTTTTAGAAGAAATAGGGCAAGGTTATGAGGTAGTTCTTATACCTCTTGGCTTAGAAAAACTTGATCAAGACACTTTGAGCTACTTTTTGGACTGTTATCAAAAAATGAGTCCTACAACGGATGTTTGGTTGAGTAAATGCCTTCTAAAAGATGTAGAGGATAATAGACTGACTTTGGAAATTGATAGTATGTTCATCCTTGAGCGTCTAAAAAAGAAAAATTCTCTGATAAACTTTAGACGGTTTTTAGAAGATGTGGGTTTTCATGATTGTGAAATTATTCTTCAATATAATGAAGAGGCTTCACTTGATGCGCTACATATTGATAAAACCTTAAAAAAATATATGTGTGCAGAGGCTGAATCTACTGCTGAGTTAGCCCAAAGGGTACAAAAAGCGACTATCGAATGTGGAGAAACGCCAATACCTAAGATGAAAAGCACCATCATTTATGGTAAACGTATCTTAGGGACAGCACGACAGATTTGTGAAGTGACTGAAGAAGAAAAAGATGTCATCATGCGTGGCTCGATCTTTGATTTAGATGTGATTGCGTTAAAACAAGAAAAAGACATCATACAGTTTCATTTAACAGATTTGACAGATAGTATCACTTGCAAGATTTTTTGCAAAAAAGAAGAAACACCTGCTATTGTAAGTGGCTTAAAAGATAATAATCTATTTTTGTTACGTGGTAGTGTCAAATATGATGCGAATTTTTCGGGAGAACATTGCTACTGGCCAAATGCTATTAATATTATGGAAAACGAATGTCGAGTAGATTTGGAAGATAAGAAGAGGGTGGAGCTTCATTTACACACCCAAATGAGTGATATGGATGGGGTCAGTAGCCTAAAAGAATTAGTCTCCTTAGCGAGTCAGATGGGACATAGTGCAATTGCCATTACAGACCATGGTGTGGTCCAAGCCTTTCCAGAGGCCTATGGACTCGGGAAAAAATATGGGATTAAGATCATCTATGGTATGGAAGCTTATATTTTTGATGATAGTATCCCAACCAATCAAAAACCTAGATACTATCACTGTATCTTGCTTGCTAAAAATAAAGTAGGTTTAGAAAATATCTATAAAATGGTGACAGAGTCCCACTTACGTTACTATAAAAGGCGACCAAGAATCCCTAAACGTCTTGTAAACTACGCTAGAGAAGGCGTTATTGTGGGAAGTGCTTGTGAGGCTGGTGAGCTTTTCCAGCATCTGATTCATTCTCCGGAAGACAGTGAAGGCTTGAAAACTTTAGCTGAATTTTACGATTATATTGAAATTCAGCCACTAGATAATAACTACTTTATGATAGAAAAAGGTTTGGCGAAGTCCAAAGAGGATCTAATCAACTACAACAAGCGCTTGTATCAACTTGGGCAAGAGTTAGGTAAAATGGTCGTGGCAACCTGTGATGTCCATTTTGCTAAACGTGAAGAATTTATCTTTAGAAGTATTATCATGTCCAACAAGGGCTTTAAAACTTCTGAACAGCCATCTCCCCTTTACTATCGAACGACTAGAGAAATGCTAGAAGAATTTTCCTATTTAGGGGAAGCTGCAGCCTATGAAGTCGTTGTGGAAAATACCAATAAAGTGGCTGAACAGATTGAGTCCTTACAACCCGTACCTGATGACTTATCTCAACCTTATATCACTGGTGCAGAAGAAGAGATAGAACGCTTAACCATGACCAAGGCACATGAGCTTTATGGTGACAAACTGCCAAAGCTCATAGAAGAGAGAGTAGCAAAAGAGTTAAATGCAATTATTGGTAATGGCTTTGCCGTATTATATCTTATCGCTCATAAATTGGTGAAAAAATCCAATGAAGATGGTTATGTCGTAGGCTCCAGAGGCTCTGTTGGCTCATCAATAGTGGCGTATTTTACAGGTATTACAGATGTGAATGCCTTGCCACCACATTATAGATGTGCCAAGTGTCAATATGTCGAAATTGTTGATGATGGTAGCTATGATACTGGGGTTGATATGCCTGATAAGGTTTGTCCAGATTGTGGACATCAACTAGAAAAAGATGGCTATAATATCCCTTTTGAAATCTTTATGGGCTTTAAGGGGGATAAGGTGCCTGATATTGACCTCAATTTTTCAGGGGACTATCAACCAGAAGCCCATCGTTATACAGAGGAGCTTTTTGGGGTAGATAATGTCTTTCGTGCTGGCACGATCACCACAATAGCGGAAAAAACGGCGATTGGTTATATTAAAAAATATGCGGAAATAAAGGGCGAAAACTACAAACGTGCAGAAATTTCACGTTTAAAAAATGGTTGTGTCGGCGTTAAGCGTAGTACAGGCCAACATCCAGGTGGTCAGATGGTTTTACCAAAAGATAGAGATATCCATCAATTCACACCTTTGCAGTATCCAGCAAATGATACCCAAAGTGAGACAGTGACCACACATTTTGACTATCATTCTATTAGTGAGCGTCTCGTCAAGCTTGATATCTTAGGACATGATAATCCAACTATTGTACGGATATTGACTGATTTGACAGGTGTTGATGTGCGTCAAATTCCCCTTGATGACAAGGCGACCTTATCACTTTTTTCTAGTGTTGAGGCACTAGGTATTGGAGAAGAAGTATTAAACACCAAGGTAGGTACCTATGGGATACCAGAGTTTAATACAAAGTTTACACGTGAGATGTTACTGGATGTTAAGCCAAAGAGCTTTGGTGATTTGTTGCGTATTTCAGGCTTTTCTCATGGGACGGATGTTTGGCTAAATAATGCCAAAGACCTCATTAGTCTTGGTATTGCCAATGTAGAAGAAACCATTTCTACTCGTGATGATATTATGACCTATTTAATCCATAAAGGAATGGATTTTAGTTTGGCGTTTAAGATTATGGAAAAGGTTAGAAAAGGAAGAGGTGTGAGTGAAGAAGATATTGTTGCGATGAGAGAAGTCAAGGTGCCAGAATGGTTTGTGGAATCTTGTCAAAAAATTAAGTATTTGTTTCCTAAAGCTCATGCGGTTGCCTATGTCTTTATGGCTTTTCAATTTGCTTGGTTTAAACTCAATCATCCTTTGGCCTTTTATGTGAGCTTTTTTACTGTACGTGGAACAGAGGATTTTGACTATGAAGTGATTATTCAAGGTTATGATGCTATTTTTAAGCGTATCAAGGCCCTATATCTAAAAGGGACGGATATTTCCACTAAGGAAGTCAAGGAGTTGCCAGTCTTGGAAGTGGCTTTGGAGTGTTCGGCAAGAGGCTTTGAGTTTTTACCGATTAGTATTTTTAAATCAGATGCCACAAAGTTTGTTATAGAAAATAATCGTCTCAGACCACCTTTGGTCTGTGTTCCAAATCTTGGTAAAAATATGGCAGAAGCGATTGCCAAGGCAAGAGAAGATTTTGTCTTTGACACTATTGAGGATTTAAGTCAGCGCGCAAGGGTAGGTAGTGCATTGATTGATAAGATGCGTGAACTGAATGTATTAGAAAATTTACCAGAAAAAAACCAATTGGCACTCTTTTAATAACTTATTGAAAAATTATCAGAGTATTACAAACAAGAAGCGATATTTTTAATAAGAAAAACTAATTTTAGAGATTCAGTTTTAAACAGAATAAATTTGCAAGACAATGGGTGTTATGATAAGATGTACAGAGAGGTATAGTTTAACTCAATGGAGGAGGAAGAAAATTGTCCACAAAAACAATGAAAACGATGGATGGGAATACAGCAGCTGCTTGGGTTTCCTATCTATTTACAGATGTTGCCGCAATCTATCCAATTACCCCATCATCTCCAATGGCTGAAGTGGTGGATGTTTGGAGTGCACAAGGTAGAAAAAACCTTTTTGACCAAACTGTTACAGTCGTCGAAATGGAATCAGAAGCGGGTGCAGCAGGTGCTGTTCATGGTTCTCTTGCAGCAGGTGTATTCACAAGCACTTATACATCTTCTCAAGGTCTACTTTTGATGTTACCTGTTATGTACAAAATTGCAGGTGAGTTTTTACCAAGTGTTTTCCAAGTTGCAGCACGTGCAATTGCAGGACATGCATTATCAATTTTTGGGGATCATTCAGACGTTATGGCATGCCGTGGTACAGGCTATGCAATGCTTGCATCATCTAGCGTCCAACAAGTTATGGATCTAGGTTGTGTTGCACAATTAGCAACCGTTAAATCAAGAGTACCATTCATCCATTTCTTCGATGGTTTCCGTACATCTCATGAAATTCAAAAAATTGAACTCATGAATGAAGACTTCCTAAAAGAACAACTCGATGAAGAAGGTGTTAAACGCTTTAGATCTTCTGGCTTAAATCCAGAAAATCCATGCATTAAGGGGACAAACCAAAACCCTGACATTTTCTTCCAACAAAGAGAAGGTGGCAATGTATTCTATACCAACTTAGTTGATACAGTAGTTGAGTATATGGATGCAATTTCCAAAGAAACTGGTCGCGACTACAAACCATTTAACTACTATGGTGCAGAAAATGCAGAAAACATTGTCATTGCAATGGGTTCAGTTTGTGATGCGCTTGAAGAAGTCGTTGACTATCTCAATGCCAAAGGCGAAAGCGTTGGCTTTGTTAATGTTCACTTATACAGACCGTTTTCAAAAGATCATTTCTTTGCAGTATTACCAAAAACAGTCAAGAAAGTTGCTGTATTAGATCGTTGTAAAGAACCAGGTTCATTAGCAGAACCACTTTATGAAGATGTGATGAGCACATTCTATCAATCAGACATGCATCCACTAATCGTAGGTGGACGTTATGGTCTTGGTTCTAAGGATGTTACTCCAGCTCAATTGATTGCTGTGTATGAAAACTTAAAACAAGATGCACCTAAAAACAACTTTACCGTTGGTATTGTTGACGACGTAACCTTTACCTCTCTTGAAGTTGGTGCACCAGTAGTCACTTCACCAGAAGACTGCCGTGCTTGTAAGTTCTGGGGTTATGGTTCTGATGGTACCGTTGGGGCAAACAAAGATGCGATTAAGATCATTGGTGATAACACAGATCTTTATGCTCAAGGTTATTTCTCTTATGACTCTAAAAAATCTGGTGGTGTAACGATTTCTTCTTTACGTTTTGGTAAGAGCAAGATTCGTTCTACCTATCAAGTTGACCAAGCTGACTATGTGGCTTGCCATAAATCAAGCTATATTTATAACTATGATGTTCTTGAAGGCTTAAAACCAGGTGGTACCTTCCTTCTAAACTGTACTTGGAAGAAAGAAGAGTTAGAAGATCATATTCCAGCAAGCATGAAACGTTATATCGCAGAAAATGATATCCAGTTTTATATCATTGATGCAGCAACAACTGCTCAAGAAATAGGACTTGGTAATAGAACCAACATGGTAACACAATCTGCTTTCTTCTATTTAAACCAAGTTATTCCTTATGAAGAAGCTGTAGGTTACTTAAAAGCTGCTATCAAAAAGACCTATGGTAAAAAGGGTGATGCAATCGTTAACATGAACTATGAAGCGGTTGATAAAGCAATCGAAGTTCTTCAAAAGATCGATGTTCCAGAAGCTTGGAAGACTGCTACTGGTGAAACTGGGGAAGCAAAACGTTGCTCACATGAACCAGAATTCATCAAAAAGATTTTCCGTCCTGTTATCGCTATGCAAGGGGATAAACTTCCTGTCAGTGCTTTTGTAGGTATGGAAGATGGACGTTATCCAAGTGGGGCAACAAAGTACGAAAAACGTATGCCAGCATTGTTTGCACCAGAATGGATTCCAGAAAATTGTATCCAATGTAACCAATGTTCTTTAGTTTGTCCACATGCTGTTATTCGTCCATTCCTTCTTAATGAAGAAGAACTTGCACAAAAACCTGAAAACATGGTAACAGTTAGTGCTAAAGGTAAGGAATTTGCTAATTTAGCTTTCCGTATGCAAGTTAGCCCAATGGACTGCTATGGCTGTGCAAGCTGTGTGAACACCTGTCCAGCGAAAGAAAAAGCACTCAAAATGGTGCCTATCGAAAAAGCTGTTGCAGATGAAAGAGACAATTGGATCTTTGTGACCCATAAGGTTTCTAACAAAGCTGAACTCACCAACACCAAGACAGTTAAGGGTAGCCAATTTAAGTTGCCTTTACTCGAATTCTCTGGTGCTTGTGCAGGTTGTGGTGAAACACCATACGCAAAACTCCTCACCCAATTATTTGGTGATAGAATGATGATTGCTAATGCTACTGGTTGTTCTTCTATTTGGCCAGCAGCAGCACCAAGCATGGCTTACACCACCAATGATCGTGGTCAAGGTCCAGCTTGGGAAAACTCATTGTTTGAAAACAATGCTCAATTTGGTTTAGGTATGGCTGTTGGTGACAGACAAATGAAGCGTAAGCTCACTGATCTTCTCACAGCTGTTAGCGAAGGCAACTATGATGCTAGCCTAAAAGAAGCTGCAAAAAATTGGATTGAAGCAACAAAAGTTAGAAATGTTGAAGAAAACAACGTTGCAAGTGATGCCATTGTAGCTGCTGTTAAGGGTAGCAATGATGCTCTTTTGCAAGAAGTTGATAAGTTTAAAGACTTCTTGAAAGTACGTTCACAATGGATCATCGGTGGTGACGGTTGGGCTTATGACATCGGCTATGGTGGTCTAGACCATGTCCTTGCAAGTGGTGAAAATATCAATGTCTTTGTCTTTGATACAGAAGTTTACTCTAATACTGGTGGTCAAGCTTCTAAATCTACTCCAACAGCTGCAATTGCTCAATTCGCTGCTGATGGTAAAAAGACCAACAAAAAAGATCTTGGTATGATGGCAGCTTCTTATGGTAATGTTTATGTTGCTCAAATTGCTATGGGTGCAAACATGAACCAAACCCTAAAAGCAATCCAAGAAGCTGAAGCTTACGAAGGACCATCTCTCATCATTGCTTATGCAACCTGTATCAACCATGGTATCCGTAAGGGTATGGGTATCTCAATGGAACACATGAAAGATGCTGTTGAATGTGGTTACTGGCACTTGTGGAGATACAACCCTGAGCTTGCGCAGTCAGGCAAGAATCCATTTGTTTTAGATTCTAAAGAACCAAACTATGATAAGTTTGATGACTTCTTGAAATCAGAAGTACGTTACACTTCTCTAGCTAAGATTAAGCCTGAAGAAGCACAACAAATGTTCGATTTGAACCGTTCTCGTAGTGAACAACGCTATGCACAATATGTTCGTATGGCAAAATCAGAAGAATAAAATAAGTGCTTGAATAAAAGAACCAAGCCTTTCTAAGAAAGGCTTGGTTCTTTGTTGTTTACCAATCAAAAGAAGCATAGGTAGGAAAACAAAAAACCTCTAGATTAAGTTAATCTTTTTTATCGGACTAGCCTAATCTAGAGGTTTTTATTATATTTTTGGTAAAAAAGAAAAAAATGGACGTTGACGGGATCGAACCGCCGACCCTCTGCTTGTAAGGCAGATGCTCTCCCAGCTGAGCTAAACGTCCCTATGACCCGTACGGGATTCGAACCCGTGAATGCCAGCGTGAAAGGCTGGTGAGTTAACCGTTTCTCCAACGGGCCACAGTGAGCCATGAAGGATTCGAACCTTCGACACCCTGATTAAAAGTCAGGTGCTCTACCGACTGAGCTAATGGCTCAAGATATTCTCATATCTCACAAGGAGAAATGATACTAGAAAAGCCAATAATTGTCAAGGATTTTCTAAAAACTTTCTAAAAAAGAAGGTATTGCCTTAATGGCCATACCTTCTTTTGTATTATCCGATTTACTTTTGTCTTACCTTGTAAGCAGTTTCTAAAAAGCGAACAGTTTCAGTCTTAGAACGTAAAACAACAGTATGGGTCTTGATAAAATCCCCTGATTTTTCAATACCACGGAGGACATCCCCTGTGGTAACACCTGTGGCTACAAACATGACGTCTTCACCACTAACCAGCTTATCTAGGGTAAGGACTTCATTGATATCATCATGTCCCATTTCTCTGGCACGACGGATTTGCTCATCATTTTCAGCGATAAGCTTACCTTGCATATCGCCACCTAGACATTTGACACAGGCAGCTGCCAAGACACCCTCTGGTGCCCCACCAATACCTAAAATAAGGTCAACTTCACCTTCTTTTAGACTCGCTGTCAAAGCTGGTGAGACATCACCATCGGTAATCAAGCGTACTCTACCCCCAAGGGCTTTAATCGCTTGCTTGATGTGTTCGTGTCTTTCTCTATCTAATAGAACCACTGTCATTTCATGAGCCGCCTTACCGAGGGCACGACGCACATTGTCAAAGTTTTCTTCCACAGACTTATTGATATCAATGGCACCTTTAGCCTTTTTGCCAACGATAATCTTATCCATGTACATATCAGGGGCGTGCAACAAACCACCTTTTTCGGCAACTGCCATCACAGCAATGGCACCAGGTTGGTTTTTGGCAGTGAGGTTAGTCCCTTCGAGAGGGTCGACAGCAATGTCAACTTCTTCCCCACCAAGTCCGACTTTCTCCCCGATATAGAGCATTGGTGCTTCATCCATTTCCCCTTCGCCGATAACGACAGTACCGGAAATATCAATGGTATCAAACATCTGGCGCATTGCTTCTACAGCAGCACCATCAGCACTATTTTTTTCTAGCTTACCTATCCACTTGCTGGCATTGATTGCAGCAGCTTCTGTCACGCGAGCAAATTCAATCACAAGCTCTCTTTGCATAATATCCTCCTAGGCTTTGCCATTTGAACCAAAAATGCGAATTTTTTCTTTTACACGATCTTTCATGCGTGCTTTTGCTGGCCCTAAAATCTTTCTTGGGTCAATTTCATTAGGGTTAGCTGATAAAACTTCACGTACACCATCTGTGAATGCTTCACGAAGGTTGGTGTCGATATTGATTTTTCTGACACCACGCTTGATGGCTTCTTTTAAGGTGTCATCAGGCACCCCTGAAGAACCATGTAAAACAATAGGAATCTTGACGAGGGCTTTAATTTCACTCAATCTTTCTAGGTCAAGCTTAGGTTCACCCTTGTATTGTCCATGAGCGGTTCCAATAGCAACAGCGAGGGATTTAATCCCAGTTTCTTGAACAAATTGTAACGCTTCTTGAGGATCGGTGAAGGTTGCTTCCCTTTCAGAAACGGTAATATCATCCTCTGTCCCACCAATTTTACCAAGCTCTGCTTCTACAGAAATATCTAAGGTATTGGCAATATCAAGGATACGCTTGGTCATCGCAATATTTTCTTTCAATGGATGCTTAGAATAATCTATCATCACAGAGGTAAAGCCCTTAGCGATACATTGTACACATTGTTCAAAACTTGTCCCATGGTCGAGGTGTAGGGCAACAGGAACAGTAGACTCTTCAGCAGCAAGTTTGACAAGGGCAACGATATAAGGTAAGCCCGCGTATTTAATCGCACCTTGGCTGGCTTGGATAATGACTGGAGAGCGTTCCTCTTCTGCTGCTTCAATAATCGCTTGCACGATTTCCATGTTATTGCAGTTAAAAGCACCGACAGCATAGCCACCTTTTTCAGCAGCTTCAAGTAGAGTATCAACATTTACTAATGGCATAATAAGCCTCCTTATAGAATTACACTTACATACGATCAGGTGCGTCAACACCTATGAGTTTCAATACATTTCTTAAGGTGATACGTGTCGTATCCACCAAAACAAGGCGAGCATTTTTGAGTGCCTCATCATCCGTGAGTACCTTACAAGCATTGTAAAAGCTATGGAAGGTATTGGCAAGCTCTTTGGCATAATAAGGCAAGCGATATGGTGCCAAGTCTCTGGCTGCCAAGGTTACTTCCTCTGTCCATTTCGCCATCATTTCCATCAGTGCAAGCTCCTCAGGTGCCTTGAGCAAGGTCAAATCTACTTCACTTGCCCTTGGTGTTGGCAAGCCTGTTGCTTGCAAGATACTGACAATACGGGCATGGGCATATTGTACATAGTAAACAGGGTTTTCACTGGATTCTTTTTTGGCAAGGTTCAAATCAAAATCCATCGCACTGTCAGGGTTACGCATAGAAAAGAAGAATCTCGCCACTTCTTGACCGACTTCCTCCATCAGCTCTTCAAGGGTGACAAAGGTGCCTCTACGCTTGCTCATCTTGACAAGCTCACCATCACGATAAAGGCGTACCAATTGCATGAGGATGATGGTAATCTTCTCCCCATCATAGCCTAGTGCTGTCATTGCCTTTTTTAACCGTGCCACATGTCCATGATGGTCAGCACCCCAGATGTCAATCAGACGGGTATAGCCTCTCTCAAATTTATTCTTGTGGTAGGCAATATCTGCAGCAAAGTAGGTCGGGGTGCCATTGCTTCTGATAAGTACTTCATCTTTTTCTTCACCAAACTTGGTGCAAGCTAGCCAAAGTGCCCCTTCATTTTCATAGACATAGCCTTTTTCTTTGAGGGTTTCTACGACAGCTGTGACCTCACCACTATCATGCAAGCTTTGTTCACTAAACCAGTTATCAAAGACAACACCAAATTCTTCCAAGCTTTTTTTGATGCCACCCACTTTTTCAGCCAAAGCAAAATCTAGCATCTGTGCCAATCTCTCTTCTCTTGGAAGGCTAGCTAGGCTTTCACCCTTGAGCTCAAGTAGGCGTTTGGCAGTAGACTTGATGTCCTCACCTTGATAGCCATCTTCCGGGACTTCGTAGCCTGTAACGCCCAAGGCTTCAAAATAACGTGCCTCTACAGACAAGGCAAGATTACGTACTTGATTGCCTGCATCGTTGATATAGTATTCCTTATCTGCCTGATAGCCTGCCATGTTGAGCACACGTGCAAGCAAATCCCCCAAAGACCCCCCACGAGCATTGCCCATGTGAAGTAAACCGGTAGGATTGGCACTGACAAATTCTACCTGTACCTTTTCACCTTGTCCAAAATCACTTCTACCATAGTCTTCATTTTCTGTTTGGATGGCTTCAAGTAAAGGATAAAGCCAACCCTCTTTCAGACGAAAATTTAAAAATCCAGGGCCGGCAATCTCTACACTGGCGACACTTGTATTGGTAAAGTCCATTTCCTCGACAATGGCTTCTGCAAGAACTCTAGGATTCATCTTTGCCAGTTTGGTCATTAGCATCACGACATTGGTCGCATAGTCCCCATGATTTTTATCCCTAGGTAGCTCTAAGACATAGTTAGGAATCTCACATTGAGGAATCTTACCTTTTTCCATACCTTGCGTGATGGCTTGAGTGATAATACCATAAAGTTCATCTTTTACATTTGCTATAATATTCATCGCATTCCTCCAGTATCGTCTCTATTTCATGATAACACAGATAATTTTTCTTTTCTATGCCTTGCCAAGGTAAAATTGCGCATGATAATAATCTCCCTCATAAGCAAGATTCCCTGACTTCATCTTTTGAAATTTTTCTGCCCCTTTGCCTAATAAAAGCACCACATCATCGGCACTTGCTTGCGACAGGGCATAGGCAATGGCTTCTTTTCTATCCTCGATAAACACATAGGGTCTCGGACTCAAAAAGCCCTCAGCAATTTCCCCAGCGATTGCTTCAGCACGCTCATCATAGGGATCATCAGAGGTCAAGATAATTTCATCGGCATATAAGCTTGCCATCTCCCCAAGCTCATGGCGTCTATTTTTTGCCTTGCCACCAGGCGCCCCAAAGACTAACCAAATCTTTTGACCCCTTGTATGATACTCTTTTAAAACACTTTCAAAGCTCAATTTATTGTGGGCATAGTCTATGACAACCTCTGGCGTTGTCTTTGTTTTTTCAATCACTTCCATACGCCCTGCCAAATAACAAGTCGCTAAGCCCTTTTGGATAGAGACCACATCAATACCTGCTTCACTGGCAACAGCAATGGCAGCCAGTGCATTTTCCACATTGAAAAAGCCACATACCGTAATAGTAAATACCTCATTCCACGCCTTGCTTTTCACGCGAAAGCTTGTTTGCCCTGCTTGCGTACGAATGTCATAAGCCATGTAGTCACTTGGTTTTTCCAGGGCAAAGGTGACTACCATCTTACCCTTAGCCTCCTCTTGTACACGATCGATAAACTTCATATTGAGATTTAAATAGAGCTTGTCTGTCTTATGGACAATCATCAACTTGCTCTTAAAATAATCTTCAAAGTCCGGATGTTCTATTGGACTAATATGGTCGCTACCAATATTTAAAAACAAGGCATGGGCAAAATGCAAACCACCCACACGCTTGTATTTTAAAGCTTGGCTACTGACCTCAACAAGCATCGCTGGCAGATGATGATCTCGTGCTGTTGCCAAATAGCGAAACAAATCAATATTTTCCGGTGTGGTCAAGGTCGCCACCTTGTCCACCACCCCATCAAACACCCTAAGCGAAGACGTCATCCCCACTTTCTTAGGATAATAATAAGTGTCAAAAATCGCTTCTAAAAAAAGCGTTGTCGTAGACTTTCCCTTGGTACCTGTAATCCCAATCACAGGCAAATCTTGCCAAGGTGAGCGAAAAAACCAATCTGCCACAACAGCCATAGCACTTCTCATCTCACGGACAATAATGGCGCCCACTTCATCGTGATGCGTCTCATAAGCCTTGGTCGCCATGTAGTAGGTGGCACCCTTTTCTATCGCTTTATCCAAATAGGCTTGGCTAAAACTCTCCCCTTTACAAATAAAGAGATAGTCCTTGTCCACTGCCCTAGAATCATAGCTTACTTCCACCACTGCCTTTGAGCTATCTCCCTCAAAACGCACAAGTAAGCCCTCTTTTTCTAAACGTGCGAGTAAATCGCCTACTATCATCTTCAAGCTCTTTCCACCACCAACGCTAGCCACTCCCCATTTTGTTTTTCTTCTATTATTCTATAATTGTACTTTGACAAGGCGCTTTTCATCTCCGCCACTGTCTCTAAGGCGATACCTGAAAGTAAGGCCTTGCCATTTTCAGCTAAGTGTGCTGAAAGGTCAGGCAAAAGCTTTAAAAGAATCGGTGTCACAATATTTGCCACCACAAAATCAGCCTTACCCTCAACATTTTTAAATAAGTCACTGACATAAAATGCTACATCCGTTTCTTCATTGAGCTCTGCCATCTCCTTAGCAGAACGAATGGCCACAGGATCATAATCATACCCTGTCACCTTGCTCGCACCTAATTTTTTGGCACATAGGGCTAAGATGCCACTACCTGCCCCAATGTCAAAAACGCTCATCCCTTTTTTGATGTAACCTTCTAAAAGGCCCAAAGGCAAGGCTGTCGTCTCATGATAGCCTGTTCCAAAAGCTAGTCCAGGATTAACCTTTATCACCACAGGACGTGTCCCACTCGGTGTTAGCCACACAGGTACAATCTCTATCTTTTGCCCAAAGGTAAGCACCTCGTAATGACGCTTCCACTCATTTGCCCAGTCCCTATCTTCTAAAAGGTCGGTGCTTAAATGATACTTTTCACCTCTTTGTTTTGCCAAATTTTGTAAGCCAATATTGATTTCATCAAGACGCTTTTTAAGATAGACATCATTTTCCAAATACAGGATTAAGGTCACCCAACTGTCTAAAAGTTTGGCCTCTTCAAAGCCATGGGCTTCCCATTCCCCTTTTCGGATATGCGCCAAAGTCGCCTGTGGATCTTCTACCACGACACCACTCACATATTTAAGCAAAAACGCCTCATATGCTGAATAGTCGGTAGTATCCACCTCAATTTTTACTATCATCCAATCCATAGCCTCATCCTCATTTCTCAAAAATTATAGCACAAAATAAAACAGGCAACCAAAAAATTTGATTTGCCTGTTTATCGGACTATTTTTTTAGATAAAATAACGAAGCAATCACTACCGTAAACGGTACTGTCGCTATAAGAGCTAAAGAGCCTGATAAGGCTTGAAGAATCTCAATAATGATGATTTCTCTACTTAACAAATGTAAAATATTGTTTGAATACGTTATCAGTAAGAGAACTGTCGTCAAAGCACTACCGATATAAGCGAGTATCAAGGTATTGGCCATGGTCCCCATAACATCTGTCCCAATGGTAAAACCACTTTTTATCAAGGCACGATGACCTATCCCCTTGGCTCTTTGACTAAGTTCATAGAGTGCTGAAGAAATATCCATCGCCATATCCATGACCGCACCTGTTGCCCCAATTAAAATACCAGAATAAATAATTGCTAAAAGATCAATGCCATTACCTTCCCCGATCTTAGAAAGATAAATGGCATGCTCATCAATATAGCCTGTCAGATGGAGCCATCTAGCACAAAACATACTCACACCAAAAGCAATGCCTAAACCTAGCAACGTGGAAAGAATCGTTACAAAAGCCTTTTTACTCGCCCCAGCAATCAAGCCAATACTCATCACTACGATATAAAATAAACTCACTGCCAAGCCCAAATAAATGGAATATCCCTTAATCACCCATGGCACAAAGAAAAGGAAAATCTGAAAAAAAGTCAAAACCAAAGATATCAAGGTATGTAGCCCTTTCCATTTGCCAATTGCAATCAAGCCTAGTCCAAAGACTACGATTAAGCCATAAATAGGAAATAAACGGTAATAATCTAGAAACTGCCACAAAATCGCTTCATCTAGCGCCTTTTCATCCAATTGACCATCCTTGGTAATAAAGCTCCCTTGGCTATTGGCAGAGACTCGCTCTAAAATCACTGTATCACCTTGCATAACATCTGCCTGCATCTGTGCCAGGATAAAAGCTTCTCCTGTACTTTGAAAAGCCATCACCTCATCACCCTTATGCTCTCCAGTCAATAAACGTGCTTTAAAAACACGCTTATTGGCTTGGGCTTCATTTTGTGTCTGAATTTCTACAACACTCGCTTTGACAGTTTCATTACCAGAAAGAAAGACAGGCAAATCCTGCCACAAATTTAATCCTGCATAAAAAAACATTCCTATTGTCAATAAGGTCAACACGACATAAAAAGCTAGATTTTTTTTCATTAGAAATACGCCTCCTAAAATCTATCCTCTATAATAAACAAAATAAAACCTCCTAGCAAGTATGCTAAGAGGTTAAAAAGAAACTGGCAAGCCATTTTTAAGTACTTCCGCCATAGTAGCGCGCTTCATTTCTTGATCAATATATGTCTGTATTGTCCCAAATAAAGCATGCATAGTACAGTGTCCAGCTGCCCGACGACTGCAAATAGAATTATCCAATAAACAATGTGAAACGATAATAGGGTCACTCATCGCTACCAAGATATCGTACACACTAATCTCTTCTGGACTTTTAAGCAGTGTATAGCCACCTTTTTTGCCTTGAAAAGAAGAAAGAAAACCTGCATCTTTCAAAAGAGGAACAATCTTCAAGAAATAGTTGTATGGTATTTTCATCTCATCACAAATTTCTTTTCCTGAGATTTTCTCTCTGCCAGCTTCATTTGATAAATACAAAATCGTTCTTAAAGCATAGTCTGAAGTTATATTTATTGCCACCCTATACCTCCTCTCCCAAGGTTAAAATAAAAAAAGCGGATGAAGGGAATCGAACCCTCGTATTCAGCTTGGGAAGTTGATGTTCTACCATTAAACTACATCCGCATAAAAAAACTATATCATTTTATTATCTTCCCGTCAATGTTACATTAATATTATTCTGATAAGGAAAGTTTTTGATTAGATTATAAATGTTTTTTTACACTATCTTTACTAAAGACGAGGGAGAAAAATCCCGACAACACAACGCCCAGTCATGATATTCACCTAGCCAAGATGACACAACCAACTAAAAGGCTTTCCATCCAACAAACAAGATGGAAAGCCTCTTTATTTTACTGGAGTTTGACCTCAAAAGGTTCGCTTACTACTTCTATTGGTGTATCAAACTTGCCACTTTCCTCCGGAATGGCTTGACGCTCCAACCTTAGCGTAAGGGACTTTGTCTTTTCTAAAAGCTCCGTGGCAGTGATTTCACTGGATAAGGGCTCAAAATGCAAGGAAGCCCTTGTTTTATCCCCATCTCTAGTCTCAAAAACGACCTTTTTTCCCTGATCATCTGCACCGACAAGACTATAAATATAGCGTTTGCCTGCCTCATGATAAGACAAAACGATTTTTTGTGCCAAAGCATTTAACTTAAAGCTTTCTATCATGACATCAGTTTTTGGTATCATAAAGTTTGTTAGGATAGTTTTCGTCTCTGGGAGAAGTTTTTTGGTATCGACGTTAAATTCAAAAGATAAGGGCTTATCCAAATCAGGCGCATAGCAATAGAGTTTTACTGCTTGCTTTTCCTTAGCTTCATCTATTTCAGGTGTTTTTGCTAGGCTGTGTTTTAGGGCACTAAGATGAACCTTACTACCTTCTTGCATTGCTCCACTTCCACCACTACTACCCGTCACCCTAATTTTCTTGCCATTAATCTCAACGGCCAAAATCTCCAAGCCTTCAAAAGAACCCTCTAAGGGATTATCACTACCTTCAAAAAGCATAGAGACATACATATCATCGCCATCTAAAGCAATATCTTCAATTTGGACACTTCTATCACCAAGATCAATGAATTGATGAAGGTTAATGGTATAAGCGTCTGCCTGGTCAGGCTTATTAAATGCTATAGAAAATGAGGTCTGAACCCCTACAAAAATATTGGAAATCGCCGCACCCACACTAGGCACACCCAGGCTTATGCCTATACACATAATCGCCACACCTGTTGCTATAACAGTCCATCTCAATCGTTTTTTATGATTTTTTTTGGCATATTGCTTGGCCATCGTTTCTAAGGCTGTTGTTTCTTTATCACTTAGCGCCATATCATGATACTCCACTTGTAATTCGTTTAGTTTTTCATACGCTTTGTTAGGCATCATACTTCCTCCTTTGCTTGTAGAGACTGTTTAGCCTTTTGCCTTGCTTTTTGCACACGTTTATAAATGGCATTTTCTGTTAGGGACAATTTTTGGGCTAGCGTTTTCGTCCTTTCGCCCTCAATATAAAGCGCTGTCAATATCATGCGATCTGTCGTACCAAGACCGGCTAAAAAATTTTCCAATCTTTCCTTGGCAAGCTGGTCTGTTGTACTTTCTACGATATGGTTGGCTTCTTCAAAGAGTTCATGAAAGCTCTCCTTATGATAACGACGATAATAATCAATCGCACGGTACTTTGCTACAGCAGCACACCAATTTTTAAATTCAGATTTCGCTTGATCATAGGCATCGATATTTTGCCAAACTTTTAAAATAGCATCATTTAAAACTTCTTCCCTGTCTTCTGGTGAATTTGGAAAATAGGGATAAATCACACTTTTCATCAAACCACCATAACCATGGATAAATGTCTTTAAGTAAAATTCATCCCGCCTTTTTAAGCCCTTGATTAGGTTTTTTTCATCTATTGTCATCAGTCTCCTCCTTTCAGCCCTAAATACGTCAATAATTGGTAAAATCTGCCTCAGATGTCGATAATATTCTATCTTAAAGATTTTACTATAAAATCCTTGACAATCTAGTCAATATCTTATAAAATAATAAAGCATTTGGAGGAGTGTCCGAGTGGTCGAAGGAGGCGGTCTTGAAAACCGTTGGGCCTTTGCGGGTTCCGTGGGTTCGAATCCTACCTCCTCCGTTTGTAGAAAAAAGTGGCTAGTATAGCCACTTTTTTTATTTTCACTGTTTCTAATCGTTGTTCTCTTTTTTAAGTTCGTAGCGTTTTCGTAGCGTGAGACTTTATTATTTATAAAACTAATAACTTTGGGGGCTTGTATAAAAAATTATTGTTATTTTCACACGAAATTTATTACATAAAATACGACCCTTACCAGATTTGGTAGGGGGATTTGTCAGATTTATTTGTCATTTAATAAATACTTACGCATTCGATTCAGTAAAGCAATCGCTTCTCCTCGCTTGAGGTTATCCTCTAATCGCTCTCCTGTCGTTAGTTTTAATGCTTTCATTTCATCGACATCTTTTTGATACCACTTAGGTTGTTGTTTTGGGATTGGCTTTTTTACCTCTTGCTGTTTTTTGGAATTATCAAGCTCTTTTTGCACCTTATTGATAAACCTCTGCCACCCTAACTCCTCGGTTCGGTGCGGGCAAGCCGTTGCACTAAATTGCTTGTGCTTATACAGCTTATCCACGCCCCAACCATACTGTTTTAGGACTTCAGCAATGTATGCTGCAGCATTATCCTCTGCCTTTAAATAAATATCCTGAGGGCTTGTGCTTCTGGCGATTTCTATACCTATAAGATTCCTATTTGCAAATCCGTTTGGACCATCACCGGCATGCCACGCATTACGGGAAAAAGGTATTGCCTCGACCGCCTCATTTTCATCTATTGCGACATGAAAACTTACAGGGCTGGCATTGCTCAACATTTGACTGACAACATCTCTTGCACTCTGCGCACTTGCCGTGTTGTGTACTATGATTCCCTTAGGCACCATGTCATAAGAGGCTTTTAGATAACGCTTATTTAATGGTAACCAATTACTGACTAATTTATACGTCATAACCGATTCCCGCCCCATCAGTCAACTCTTTAGGTAAGTTTGCAACAACTGATTTTAGTTTGTTGACCTCGCTCTCAATCGCCAAGTCAACCTTAGGGGAATTAATATCAACACCGTTCTCTGATAGCTTTTGAAGTACCCACGCTTTTCTATCATTCACGATACCGGTTTTATAGAGTTGTTCCGCTGCGCCTACCGCTAAGACAATCAATTCCATAACTTTGTCATTCTTGTTTTTACTATGGCTCATTTTTCCCATGTAGGCGAGAATAACTGCGAAAATCACTTGAATTACTGCAATAACAACCCCTGTTAAATCTATATTAATCATTTTATCCCTCTATTCTTTCTTGATTTCTAACTTCTTGCATTTCTGATATAGA
>CALIQN010000008.1 GCA_938044045.1 uncultured Peptococcaceae bacterium | reverse complement strand
AATTTGATAAAAAAAGGTAAGCTGGTTGCCTTTCCTACAGAAACGGTCTATGGACTTGGGGCAAATGGTTTAGATGCCAAGGCCTGTCAAAAAATCTATCAAGCCAAGGGACGACCTAGTGACAATCCCCTTATCCTCCATGTGGCAGATAAGGTGATGGCAAAGACCTTGGTTGCCTCTCTCCCACCAGAGGCAGAAAAGCTTATGGACACCTTTTGGCCTGGGGCGCTGACCCTCGTTTTAAAAAAGGCAGACCATATTCCTCTTGTGGTCTCTGCAGGACTGGACACTGTCGCCCTCCGTTGTCCGGATAACCCCATTGCTTTGGCACTGATTCAAGCCTCTGGCATGCCCCTTGCGGCACCCTCTGCCAACAAGAGCACTCGCCCCTCACCGACCAAGGCAAGCCATGTGGCAACAGACTTTGGAGAAGATGATATTTTTATCCTTGATGGAGGAGATTGTACCATCGGGGTAGAGTCCACCATCTTAGACCTCAGTATCAGCCCACCTGTGATTTTACGACCTGGTGGCGTGAGTAAGGAAGCCCTTGAAAAAATCATTGGAGAAGTGGGTATCTATACCAGTAAGACACCAGATGTCCCCAAGGCACCAGGGATGAAATACCGTCATTACGCTCCTGGTATGCCAGTCTATCTTGTGGCAGAAAACCAGTTTGAGTCCTTGCTCAACCAGTTGAAAACCACAGATAAAACTGGTTTTATCTTTTCAGAAGAAAAAATAGCGGTTTTAAAAAACCACTTTCCCAAAGGGGTTTTCTTCTCCCTTGGGCCAAAATCTGAGCTTGCAATTGCTACCCAAAGACTCTATCGTCACTTGCGTGAGGCAGATTGTTTAGATCTTGAGGTGATTTACTTAGAGTCCTATCCAAAAGAGGGTTTGGGGCTAGCGCTGATGAATCGCATTGATAAGCTCTCATCACCCTATATTGTTGAGGAGGAAGATAGATGAAAGTTGTAATGGTTTGTACTGGTAATACCTGTCGTAGCCCCTTAGCTGAGGTAATTACCCTTGATAAGATGAAAAAGGATAGCTTTTTTGAGGGGGCTCAAGTGGCTTCCTGTGGCACCCATGCCATGAGTGGGGATGAGGCCAGTCACTATTCTCAAGTCGTTGCAAAAAACCATTGCCTAGACTTGAGCCAACATCGCTCCAAACCCCTTAGTGTCTACCATCTCATCGAAGCAGACTATGTCTTTACCATGACCCATGAACAAGCAGAGCTTTTAAAGCTTCGTTTTCCTGACTTTGAGCAAAAAATTCTTCCCCTTAATGAAGAAAAAAGCATCTCAGACCCTTATGGGGGAGATGAGGCTCTGTATGAAGCCACGTATCAAGAAATTGATAAGGCAGTTGATGCACGTCTAGAAAAAATCAAAGGAGACTATGACCAATGAAACTAGCTATCGGTTCTGACCATGGTGGTTTTCGTCTAAAAGAAGCCATCAAAACCTATCTTTTAGCTCATGATTATGAAGTGACTGACTTTGGTACAGAAAGTGAGGACTCTTGTGATTATCCGGATTTTGCCCTCCCTGTTGCCGAGGCAGTGGCAAAGGGTGAGTATGATAGAGGCATTTTAATCTGTGGGACAGGTATTGGCATTGGCATTGTCGCCAATAAGGTAAAGGGTGTCCGTGCTGCTCTCTGCCATGATACCTTTTCTGCTGAAGCTTGCCGTAACCACAACGATGCCAATATCCTCACGATGGGAGAACGTATTGTCGGGGAAGGCCTCGCCTTAAAAATTGTAGAAACTTTTTTAAACAGTGACTTTGAAGGTGGCAGACACCAAAGACGAGTGGATAAAATCAAAGCCTTAGAAGAAAACCAGTAAAAACAAAAAAGAACCGATTTTCTCAAACAAGAAAATCGGTTCTTTTTTATTATTAACCTACTAAGGCATCAAGACGAGCCTTGATTTCATCAAGGAAGGCTTCAGAATTGACTGCCTTTTTATTGTCTAAAGTCGAAAGGCTATAGAGGTCTTTGGTCATAACGCCATCTTCGATGGTTTGGATAGACGCTTTTTCCAATTTATCAGCAAAGGCCATCAAAGCAGGGTTATCGTCTTTTTCCCCACGTTTTCTCAACGCCCCTGTCCAAGCAAAAATCGTTGCCATAGAGTTGGTAGAGGTTTCCCCACCCTCTAAGTGACGATAATAATGGCGTTGTACGGTACCATGGGCAGCCTCATATTCATAATGACCTTCTGGAGACACAAGAACAGAGGTCATCATCGCCAAGCTACCAAAGGCAGTGGCCACTAAGTCACTCATGACATCCCCATCATAGTTTTTACATGCCCAGATAAAACCACCCTCAGAACGTACCACACGAGCGACAGCATCATCAATTAGGGTGTAAAAATAGGTAATACCTGCTGCTTCAAAACGTGCCTTGTATTCTTGATCAAAGATTTCTTGGAAGACATCTTTAAAACGATGGTCATAAATCTTAGAAATGGTATCCTTAGTTGCAAACCAAAGGTCTTGCTTGGTATCTAAGGCATAGGTAAAGCAAGCACGGGCAAAGCTAGCAATAGAGGCATCTTTATTGTGCATCCCTTGGAGAACACCAGCCCCCTCAAAGGTATAGATTTCTTTTTCTTCCACTCTGCCATCAAGATAGGTGACTTTTAATTCTGCCTTAGCTTGATCAGAAACATAGATTTCTGCATTGCGATAGACATCCCCATAAGCATGACGGGCAACAGTGATTGGCTTTTGCCAAGGGCGAACAAAAGGTGCAATCCCTTTGACAATGATTGGGGCACGAAAAACGGTGCCATCCAAGGCAGCACGAATGGTACCATTTGGACTTTTGTACATTTCCTTGAGCTTGTACTCCTCAACACGTTCTGCATTTGGGGTAATGGTCGCACACTTGACCCCCACGCCGTACTGCTTAATCGCTTCAGCAGCAGCAAAGGTCACCTCATCATCTGTCGCATCACGATGGCCTAAACCAAGGTCAAAATAGATGGTCTTTAAGTCCACATAAGGTAAGATGAGTTTATCCTTGATCATTTGCCAAAGGACACGGGTCATCTCATCCCCATCCATTTCTACTAAAGGGGTTGTCATTTGAATTTTTTCCATAAAAAAGCCTCCTAAAATATTGTCAATATTCCTGTTGAAAGCAAGTAAATAATAATGGCACTACACAAGTTGCCAAGGGCAATCGCCACAAATGCCTTGAAACGATAGAGTTTTAAAATAGCGGCGATAAAAGCCCCCATCCAAACCCCTGTCCCAGGTAGAGGAATTGCCACAAAGATAAATAAACCCCAATAGCCATATTTTTGAATGATATCACTTTTTTGCATGGCTCTCATCTGCAAGCGTACGATAATTTTTTCTGTATGCTTAAAACGCAACAGCTGAGCAAAACACCATGGGGTAAATTTTAAGACAAAGTAGATAGGTACCATTGAACCAAAATACGCACAAATGGTACTTTCCAAAGTATCCATCTTCATCAAGATACCAAAAGGAATGGCACCCTTGATTTCCACAAGGGGAAACATCGCCAAGATGAATACTGCAACATCTTTACCAAAATACTTAACAATGAATAACTCTAATTGTTCTAACATTTATCCTCTATAGCCCGGTCTTTCTTTCATCAAGCGAGCGATCAAGGCCTCATCTCCTGGACAGTGGTCAAGGCTAGAAAGCTCATCATAGTTTAGCCATTGTAGGGCTTGATGAACACGACATTCCACTTCACCTTGGGTGATATGTACCAAAAAAAAGACTAACTCAATAGGCCCTTCAAGGTAGAGATGTCTATCCACATGGTAGCACTCATCTATCTTGACTTCTACGCCAAGCTCCTCCTTACACTCACGAATCACACATTTTTCCAAGCTTTCTGCACGCTTGCGCTTGCCTCCTGGAAATTCCCAAAGCCCTGAGCAAGTCTTGCCATCGTCCAGACGTTTGCCCATCAAAACCTTATTTTCTTCATTTACAATAATTGCAGCAGCTACTTCCATCTTTGTCTCCTTTATCACATCTGACTAAAACTTGCCCCCTCATTATAGCAAAAGACAGGCTATTGCAAAATACAAAAAAAGCAAAGTACCTATTTTGGCACCTTGCTTTTTTTATTTTCACGCTTGGGCGTCATCCTCTTTTTGATTTTCTTCCTCTAGCTTATCCATGAGTTGAAAAAGCCCGACCAAAAAATCATCTTTACAAGTCTCGGAACAATTGTCTTGGGTCTTGTTTAATTCATTCTTATCTTGTTGGCTCATTTGTTTTGCACCTGCTCTAGTAAACCGTTGACAGCATTGAGTGGAGCAGTAAAGAAGATCCCACTATTTGGCTTAGAAAAATCAACCACTTTCTTTAAAGACTCTAAAACTGCCTTTGTTTTGGTTTTTTCTAAAACAAAAAGCACCACTTCTTTTTCCGGCTCAATATCAAGGTTGAAGAATCTTTCTTCCCTATGAGCGCCTGAGCCTCTACCATGGAGGATGGTTGCCCCCTTGGCACCTGCCTCTCTTGCTGCTTGGATGATGTCCTCACCCTTGTTTCTATCGACGATAATCACTGCCAATTCATACATAAAGTCTTCTCCTTCTTCATCAACTGCCTCTTTACCCACCAAGTAATTTACCCCAAGGGTATAATTGAGGGGCAAAGAAAAACTAATCCCATGGCCTTTTTTAGATAGTTGCATCTTTTCACAAAAACTCTCATGTAAAGCCTTCATCTCTTCTTCTGGCGTTACCATCAAGATGAGCTCCTTGCGGGTACTATCCAAGCCCAAAAGATTTAGGATCATACTTGGCACAGCACCACGTCCAGAAATAATCGTTGCCCCAAGAATACGGCAACTACAAAATGCTTCTTTCATCTTTTTATGTTGATGAACATCCGATATAAAGACTGTTAGATAATTTTTAGCCAAGTCTCTTCCCTCCCCTTTCTTTTCTATCATAAATAATCCCCAATAGTTGCAAAGTAATAAGTGGGGTGAGTGCCACCATGGCAATCGTGCCAAAGGCAACAATAACATCCCCCGTCTGACTAATGGCAATGCCCTGTACAAAAGATAGGACAAAAGTGGCTGTCATTGGTCCACTGGCTACCCCACCAGAGTCAAAGGCTATCCCAGTAAATAACGCAGGTGCCTTCAGTGTCAAAGCGAGGGCAACAAGATAAAGCACCAAAAGCAAGTGCCAAAGCTCAAGCCACGGTAAGTAAATCCTCCAAACAGAAAGTAAAATTGCCAAGCTCACCCCAAGGGCAAGGGCAATTAAAATCAATCTACGCTTAATCGCACCCCCTGTAATATCCTCAATCTGCATAGTCAAGATATGCACAGATGGTTCTGCCAAAATCACCAATAAACCGATTAAAAAGGCAATCAAAAGGACAAAAGCTAGGGGCTTTTCACTAATTGCCATGCCCAAAATCTGTCCAGCCTCCATAAAACCTACTGTTACCCCTGTTAAAAACAAGACAAACCCAAGATAAGTATAGACAAAACCTTTTAAAATACGAGAAAAGGTACGTTTAGAAAATTTTAATAAGAAAACCTGTGCCAAGATGGACAAGACAATCAAGGGGCTAATCGCCAAGGCGACTTCAAGAGCCACGCTCCCGATTTCATGGAAAAAAGGTGAAATAATCCCTTCAGTTGATGCCGAAACATAGCCACCTTCTGTAGAAAGTCCTGTAATCTTTCTTACCAAAACCATAATTAATACGGCAAGCATCGGGCCACCAGAAGCAATAGTCACCAAGCCAAAGGCATCTTCTTCCCCACGTTTACCCCCATGTACAGAGGAGACCCCAAGCCCAATGGCAAGGATAAAGGGTACGGTCATTGAGCCTGTTGTTGCCCCACCAGAGTCAAAGGCTATCCCTAAAAAATCATTGGGTGCCAATATGGAAAGAATCAAAATAATACCATAAATGACAAATAACATCAATCTCAACTGCACCTGAAAGACAATACGAAGCAGCCCAATGGCGACCATGAACCCAATGCCTAGCGAAACCACCACCAAAATCTCATAAGTGGAGAGCATAGACTTTGTCGCACTAGAAATTTGTTCTGCCAGGACAAAGAGATCTGGTTCAGCAATATTGATAAAAAAGCCCAAAACAAAGCCTGCTAGCACTAATAAGGTCAGACTTTTTTTGCGTGCCAAAGCTGAACCTATCCCACTTCCTACAGGACTGATGGCAATATCCACCCCAAAAAGAAAAATCGTCAGCCCCAAAATAATCGCCATACTACCGATTATAAACCGCCAAAAACTATCCATTGGCAGTGGTAAAACCGTCAAATGCAGTAGAATGACCAAGGTCATCACAGGTACTACAGAAAGCAAGGTTTCTTTAAACTTTGCTAATAAGATACCCATTATTTCCCCCTTTCTTTACTTAAAAAAGGAAGCCATTCCACTTTAGAATGCTTCCTTTGATTGCTAAAATTCATGCAAAATACTTACTGCTCGTTTCTATCCGCACCAAGGGCTGTCGGATCAGTATAGATAGGATCGACACCCTCACCATCACGCTCGACTTGTCCAATGGTTTCAACAGCTTTACTACTATCCACTGCCTCGCTAATGCCTTGAGTTGCTTGACTGGTTGTAAGGGTAGTTTTACCGGTGGTTGCTATCTCAATAGATTCATTTTTGTCCGCACCAAGCGCTGTTGGATCAGTGTAGATAGGGTCGATGCCCTCACCATCACGTTCTACCTTGCCAATAGTCTCTACACCCTCACTCTGATCAACCATTTCACCTATGATTTGTGTCTTTTGTCCTTGCTTTTCCATTTCGACCACTCCTTCTATCCGAAAGATAAAATGCCTAAGGTCATTTTATCTTTGGGTTATATCTTATTACTTACCCAGATTATCTTGATTTTCCTCACTAGGGCGCTTCACAAAGCCCCTAAAATTCTTCTCAAGTTTGGTGCGTGGTGTCCAGGCTTCATGATTGCAACCAAGGCAACGCATACGAAAATCCATGCCCACTCTCAAAAGCTCCCATTCATGGGAACCACAATTATGCGATTTTTTTAATTTAACAATATCGCCGACTTCAAAAGCAATTGGCATAGTCTTCCCTCCTCCTACTTGATAAATAAGTCAAATATATTTTTAAAAAACGACGCAAAAAAACTATTATGAAACATCATACCAATGTAAGTTTTCTCATCAAGGAAATACAGCCCTATCGTATTAATCACAATCAAGACGATAAAGACTACAATCACGCTGATAATAGCACCCAAAAAACCATCAGCAACAGAAAGGAAAGGTACCTTATCCAAAATTTTACTCGCAAGTCTCCCAAAAACGACAAAGACAAACATCACCACAAGCCAAGCTACAAAGGTTAAAACAATATGCCATAGTGGTGTTGCAATGGTAGCAGCAATAGCATCTGACATATCTGTAAAGACTTCCTTGCCAGTGGTTTCTAGTTGCTTTAAGAGGAGCTCACGATAATCACGAATCCCCTCAACATTTTCAATCCATTTGTAAATCCCGCTACCTGTCAAAAATTGATCCGCCGTGTACTGCCCTAGGATCTTGGACTTGATCCATTCTGACAAAATCTTTTGACCATCAATATAGCGACTCACTGGGTCATCAATCTCATAAGCAATCGGCCTCGCCAGCAAGATGGCACAGACACCACCAACCCAACCTGTCATGCGCAATAAAAAGCCTCGTCTATAGCCTTGAAAAATAGCAAAAGCCAAAATCAAGACCACAATTCCATCCCATATACTCATCTCACTGCCTCCCTTGTTTCAAGATTTAATTTTCTGCCGACCAAAATACCACTTAGCCACGCAAAATAGAGATTATAGCCCCCACAGTCCCCACAGACATCCAGCACCTCACCTATGGCATAGACATCAGGGGAAAAGTACGAATAATACTCTTCTACCTCAAAATCCTCCAAATGAATGCCTCCAAGGGTACTTTGAGCAAAAGTATAATCCCTCGTCCCTAAAAGGCTAAATCGATAAGCCTTAATGAAGTCAATCAAACGTTGTAAATCATTTTCTGTCAGTGCCTCAAGAGATATTTTCTTGTATAAACCAGTTCTCTCAAGAACCACTTCAGCTAGTTTTTCTGGCAAAATCCCTTGAAGCAAAAAAACCACCTTGCTGGTTTTAAATTGTTCCTTTCGCTTTAACAATAGCGCTAAACAGGCTTTTTTATCATAATCAGGCAAAAAATCCATCAAGAGAAATTTCGGTTTTTCTACCTTTTTTTGATAGACAATCGACAGTTGAAAAACCGCTGGCCCCGAAAGCGCATCTTTGGCAAAATGGACTTCATCCACTATTGCCCTTTTGTCCCCTTCTAGACTGACCTTCGCTGTCCATTTTAAGCCGTTCAAAATTTTTAGTGCCTTATCTTCTGAGACCAAATGCACAATAGCAGGCGATAAGGCGAGACACTCATGCCCTAGACTTTCCAAAAATTGATGACCACTCCTATTGGCACCAAGGGCAGGGGCTGCCAAGCCACCTGTGGCAATCACTACCTTATCAACCACAACACTTTTCCCATCAGCTAAGAAAAGTCTCACATCCTTATCTAGGGCTTCTATTCTCACAACCTTTTGCCCTAGATAACACTTCACCCCTTTTTGCTTGAGACTTTCTGCCATAAGCTCACTCACGGCCTTAGCCTCAAAGGAAAGAGGATAATAGCGTCCTCGCCTCTCTTTGGTTAGGACAATTCCCATCATTTCTAAAACGGCGCTAATCTCTTGAAAATTCACTTGTCCAAGCCAAGCTTTAAGGATATGAGGGGATGTCGTATGAAAATTTTTAGGACTGATGTTTTCATGGGCGAGGTTGCCTCGACCATTGCCTGTCGTTCTGAGTTTTCGCCCAAGAAGCTCATTTTGTTCAAAGAGCAAAACTTCATTATCCCGATGTTTTGCCTCAAAGGCACAAACCATCCCACTTGCCCCACCACCAATAATTGCTATTTTCATCAGTAGACCTCAATTCCCATCAGCTCAAGCAAGCGACTCAGATCTTCTTCATTGTAAAACTGCAAGGTCAACTGCCCATGTTTTCTTCCCTTGGTCACCATCACCTTGGTTTGAAAATGTTCTTCCAGCTGGTTTTCAATGTGGTTGTAGTAGTAGTTTTTATCTTTCTGAACTGGTTTTTTTGCCTTTTGAACTGGTTTATCTAATTGAAATTCTAGTTTGCTCTCTTTAATGAGATTTTCCAAAGCACGCACAGAAAGCCCATTGTCCAAGACTAGCTTTGCCATATCAAGCATGGCTAGTTCATCCTCTAATGCCAATAAAGCACGTGCATGGCCACTAGAGAGCTGATTTTGAGCCACTAGGGTCTTGATTTCTTCAGGTAATTTTAACAAACGAATCAAATTGGCAACATAGGCACGAGACTTGCCCATTTTTTCTGCCACATCCTGGGCGCTATAACCATAGCCTTCCATCAAAGTTTGATAGGCCATTGCCTCCTCCAAAGGAGATAGCGCCTCCCTTTGGATGTTTTCGATGAGGGCAATCTCTTCTTGTTCCTGCTTTTCCAAATGATAAATCAAAACAGGAATTTCAGTGAGGTTTGCCAGTTTAGCGGCTCGCCAACGTCTTTCTCCAGCCACTAGGGTATAGCCCTCATCCATTGGGGTAACAATAATAGGTGACAAAACCCCATTTTGACGAATAGACTCTGTCAAATCCAGCATCCCATCTTCATCAAAATGACGACGAGGCTGATTGGGATTGGGTTTAATGGCAGTCAGTGGCAAATAAGTCAACTTGGCTTGGTTATCATTTTCTTTAGTCATCTTGCACCCCCTTTGCTTTATTGTAGCAAACTATAGGAAAAGAAAAAAGGATTGTTTCACGTGAAACAATCCTTTTTTATGTTTTTCCTCTATTTTAAATTTTCAAATGCCATTAAGTAGTTTTTTATTTCCATATAAACCACTTAAAACCATTTATTTTTCATTTAAAACCGATTTTTATCTTTAAAAACTGGTTTTAAAGTGGTTTATTCTTAATCGTTTTCGGTTTTCTTGGATAGGTGTCAGGGGTATGGGCATTTTTGGTGATGATGACCAAGGCACGTTTTTCTCCATCAGGCAGGGTGTAGAACTCAACCTTTTCCAATCTGCCGCCTAAAAATCCAATGGCCAGTAGACTACGCTCCACCTCATCTTCAACATTAGCACCTTTCATGGCGATAAATCGTCCTCCAACCTTGGTAAAAGGCAAGGCATATTCCAATAGCACAGGAAGATCAGCCACTCCACGGGCAAGGGTGAGGTCATAAGCCTCACGTAAGTCCTTCTCTCTTCCTAAGTCTTCAAAGCGTCCATGCCGCATCTCTACATTTTGGAGATTAAAGGTTGCTACCATTTGCTCTAAAAACTTGATGCGTTTTTCTAGGGCATCAATCACAGAGAGATTAAGCTCAGGTTTGGCAAGTTTTAACACTAGCCCAGGCACCCCAAGCCCACTCCCTAAATCTAAGACTTTTTCGTCAGGCTGAAGATAGTCCAAAAGATAAAGACTATCTAAGATATGCTTTTTGATAAAGGCCTCAGGGGTCGTCAAAGTTGTCAAATTCATGACTTCATTGGCAGTACAGACTGCTTGATAATAGTGACTAAAATTTTCTAAAACCGATTTTTCTAGTGGTTTTAAACCACTAGAAACCAGTATTTCTTCTAGTTTATCTATCATTTTGTTGGTTCTCCTTCTTTAAAGCAATGAGTAAAACCGATATATCAGCAGGATTGACCCCAGAAATACGGCTTGCTTGACCAAGGGTCTCAGGCCGAAACTTGATGAGTTTTTGCTGTGCTTCTAGCCTTAAACCACTAAATTTTTCATAAGGTGTATCTGGATAAAGACGATAATTCTCTAGTTTTGCCAATCTTGCTACTTGCTCTTCTTGCTTTTTGATGTAGCCCTCATACTTGACTTGAATGCTGACTTGGTTTTTTTCCACTTCACTCAAAAGAGGATTACCATAACCTGCCTCTTCTAAAAGGGCATAGGTGATTTGTGGGCGTTTTAAAAGCTCTAGGGCAGGGACACCTTGTTTTAAGACCTCACTTGTACTGGCTTCAAGGGCTGCCTTTATCACTGGGTTATCGCTTTTGACTGTTGTCTGGCTCAGTCTTTTAAGCTCAGAAGCAATGTTTTCCTTTTCTTTAAGATAGGCTTGATACTTTTCTTCACTCAAAAGCCCAATTTCATATCCTAAGGTAGAAAGTCTCTCACAGGCATTATCTTGACGGAGCAAGAGACGGTATTCAGCACGAGAGGTAAGCATACGGTAGGGTTCTTCTACCCCCTTGGTCACCAAATCATCAATCAAGACACCAATATACGCCTCATAGCGTTTAAGCACGATGGCATCCTTGCCATCGAGGTAGCGACTGGCATTGATGCCTGCCATAATCCCTTGGGCAGCTGCCTCCTCATAGCCTGAGGTACCATTGATTTGCCCTGCTAAAAATAAGCCTTCTATGACCTTACTTTCCATGCTTGGCTTCATTGTATACGGGTCAATCAAATCATACTCAATGGCATAAGCTGGACGCATGAGTTCTGCTTGTTCAAAACCTGGCAAAGAGCGTACAATCTTGCGTTGGACATCCATAGGTAGGGAGGTCGCAAAACCTTGGATATACATTTCCTTGGTCTCTAGCCCCTCTGGCTCGACAAAGATTTGATGCCTTGCCTTATCGTGAAAGCGCACGACCTTATCTTCGATAGAAGGGCAATACCTTGGGGCAATCCCAGCAATCTCACCTTTTTCGACAGGCGAGCGATGGAGATTTTGACGGATGATGTCATGGGTTTCATCGGTTGTATAGGTGAGGTAGCAAGGGCGTTTTTCCAGTCCATTATCCCCCTTAGTAAAGCTTGAAAACTTAAGCTCCCCTGTTTCATGGGGTTGAAGGGTCAGCTTGGAAAAATCAATCGTCTTACGATCGACCCTCGCCGGTGTTCCTGTCTTAAAGCGCAAGAGACTCAGCCCATGTTTTTTGAGATTGTCCGGCAAGACTTCTGCAGATAACTGCCCATTTGGCCCAGATTTTTTGAAATAATCGCCAATGACGATTGCCCCACCAAGGTAGGTACCTGTTGCCAAAATCACCGCATCTGCATAGTAGGCGCCGCCAAACTCCGTTATGACCCCACAGACCTTGCCCTCTTTGACAATTAAATCATCGACAATCATTTGCTTGAGGTCTAGCCCCTCAAGGTTTTCCAAATAGGCTCTCATCTGTCTTTGATACTTGGCCTTGTCCATCTGCCCACGCAAGGAATGAACCGCAGGGCCTTTGGTCGTATTTAACATCCGCATTTGAATGGCACAACGATCTGCCATCTCTCCCATGAGTCCCCCAAGGGCGTCAACCTCACGCACCAAGTGTGCCTTTGCCGGCCCACCAATAGAGGGATTGCAAGGTAAAAGGGCGATATAATCCAAATTGATGGTTGCTAAAAGCACCTTTTTGCCCAGTTTGACACAGGCATGGGCTGCCTCGCAACCCGCATGACCGGCACCCACGACAATCACATCGTAGTGGTTTTTGACTTCATATAAGATTGACACCATTTTCACTTCCCTAGACAGAAATTTTTAAATATCGTTTCCAGTAAGTCCTCACTTGAAGTCTCACCAGTAATCAGTCCCAATTTTTCCAAAGCACCTTGGAGGTCAATGACTAAAATATCCTCACTGAGGAGACCAAAGGCATCTTGGAAATTTTTTAGCAAGGTTTCTACCTCTTCCAAAAGCACAATATGACGGGTATTGGTCAAGGCAAAATCCTCTATGGCCTTGTTTTCTATGACCAAACGTTGGTATAAGACGTCCAATAAGGCCTCAATGCCTTCCCCAGTATGGGCAGAAACAAAGTGAATATTTTCCCTTAACTCGACTGCTTTATCTTTAGCCTTATCCACCTTATTGGCAAGGTAGAAGATAGGTAAGGTATTTTCCACTTCACGCAAAATCGCTTCATCTTCTACATTAAAGCCCTCAGTCTGATCGACCACATACAAGATGGCATTGACCTCACCTAGGCTCTTTTTCGCCAAGTCTATCCCTATCTTTTCCACCTTGTCGCTCGTCTCTCTAATCCCTGCCATGTCATAAAAAGAAAAGACCACCCCTTGATAGAGCATTTCCCCGACGATAACATCACGTGTTGTTCCTGCGACCTCTGTGACAATGGCACGCTCATAGCCCAAAAAGGCATTGAGCAAGCTGGATTTACCGACATTTGGCTTGCCCAAAAGGGCAATTTTTAGCCCATCTTTGTAGAGCCTACCCCTCTGGCTGGTTTGCAAAAGTTGACCTATCTCCCCTAAGAGATTAGTAACCTCTTCTGCGATTGCCTCGTCAGAAAGGCGCTCAATATCATCTTCCGGATAGTCCAAATCTGCTTGTAGGTAGGCGACCAACATCAGGAGTTTTTGACGAAACTCGCCTATTTTTTCTGTCAGGTAGCCTTGACGCTGACTCATGGCAATCCCTAGGGCAGTGGTTGTCTTGGCATCCACAATATCCATGATGGCTTCTGCTTGGGAAAGATCCATCTTGCCATTTAAAAAGGCACGTTTGGTAAATTCCCCCTCTTGTGCTAGCCTTGCCCCCAAACGCAAAAGCAAGGAAAGGATTTCTTGCAAGACCACCATCCCACCATGGGACTGAATTTCGACCACATCTTCACCGGTAAAACTCCTTGGCGCATCCATAAGGAGAAAAATCGCCTCGTCAATTTTTCTCTCCTTTGCCTTGTCATAAACATAGCCATAGGTAATGGTATGGCTTGCCTTGGTCAAAAGGTCAGCTTGACCCAAGTAGACTTCACTGGCAAGACGGCGAGCATCCTTGCCCGAAAGGCGAATAATACCAACTGCTCCATAGCCCTTCGCCGTTGTTATCGCACAAATTGTATCATCTATTAACATATAACCTCCATATTTTCCCAAAAAAACACTACCATTGCTTAAATATACCACAAAAGCCCTCCTATTTTACTAAAAAATAAGAGGGCTTGTGTTATTTTAAGGTATTGACGTCTAAAGATGCCTTTTTATTGGCACGTTTATGTTCATTATCATTGGTCAAGTCAAAATGATCAAGGAGGAAGAAAAGAATGCCAAGGATCATTGCCACCACCGTTGCCAAAGCCATCCCTGTGAGCTTGACCTCGCCTAGCTTGATATAGGCACCACTTAGCCCGGTGACAAAAGGAATCGCCGTCAAGGCTTGGTTACGTGGACGTGAATAATTGACCTTGCTATCCACCAAAAGCCTTATCCCAGAAACCCCAATCATCCCATAGAGCAAGAAGCTAATACCCCCCATGACCTCACCAGGGATTGCCATAATCACCCCAGAGACCTTGCCGATAAAGGATAGGGCGATCGAAAGGACAGCCGTTCCCCCGATGACCCAAGTAGAGTACACTCTGGTAATGGCCATAACGCCAATATTTTCACCATAGGTGGTCGTCGGTACAGCACCAAAGCAACCACTCAACATCGTAGAGAACCCATCGGCTGCCAACGAACGGTGCAAACCAGGATCCCTTAATAAGTTTTTTTCAATAATCTGTCCTGTGACAAGCTGGTGTCCAATATGCTCACTGACCACCACCAAGGTCGCCGGTAAGATAATCAAAATCGCTGTCCAATCAAAGATAGGGTGGGTAAATTTAGGCACGCTTAAAATGCTCGCCTCTTGAACCGGTGTAAAGTCCACCAAGCCCATAAAGTAGGCAACGACATAACCGACAACAATGGCAATTAAAATTGGAATGACGGACAAAAAACCTCTAAATAAGGTTGAGCCTAAAACTGCCACCAAGATGGTCAAAACAAAGATAAAGACACGATTAGGCTCAATGGTACCCTCACCCTCAAGGACAATACCCCCCATCTTTGCTGCAGTGCCTGAAAGTTCTAACCCGATTAAAGCTACCACTGCTCCCATGCTCGCAGGTGGTAAGATGACATTAATCCAAGATGTCCCAAAGAAATAGACCACAACAGCCACTGCCACCAAGACTGCACCGGAAGCGACAAAGCCTCCAAGGGCATAGTCATAGCCTCGCCCAGGTGTGTTGATTAAAAGTAAGGTCGGGGCAATAAAGGCAAAGGAAGAACCCAAATAGGCTGGAGAGCCACCCTTAGTAAGTAGGATAAATAATAAAGTCCCTATCCCATTAAAAAGCAAGACCACTGCAGGGTTAATCCCAAAAATATTAGGTACCAAAATTGACGCGGAAAACATGGCAAATAAGTGCTGAATACTTAGGGGCAAAGACTCCTTTAGAGGAGGCTTATCATAGACCCCATAAAAACGTTTTGCTTGACTCATGATTTTTCTATCCTTTCTTTGCTCAAATCTTCTACATTTTAAAGGTAAAGCCCCAGTTTGTCAAACAAAAGTCACCCTCTTGCTTAAACCATATTGATTTTAGTAAAAATCCACCCATCCCATTAAGCTTTTTTTCTTAAAAAGAATAAGGTACTGGAAAAAAGCAAGACAAGATAGCTATAAGGTAACAGCTCATGGTAACTAACTAAAATCAAGTGTGCCACGATGCCTTCATTTTGAGGCATCCAACCAAAAAATATAATCATCATCAAAGTGATGAGCCACGCTTGAGGCAAAAGACAGAGGATTTTTGGGATTTTATGAGCAAACTGGAGATAGCGACTAAGTAAGGCACCAAAACATAGCGTTGCTAAAAGCAAAAAAAACATCTCAAACAAAGGAAAAATCAGGTCATAATTTAATGAAATACCAAGATTATCCTTTAACCAATGTTCTATTGGTAGGGCATAAGCGATAGCATCACTTGGTGTGCGTGTCTTCATATAAAAATACATTGCAGTCAACCCTACGGACAAAAACACAAGCAATGTTGTATTGATTTTTTTTATCATAACTACCTCCTAAAGTTTGATATTGGCTTAATTGCCAAACTAAGGTATCACATTACCTTAGGCTAATAATTTTAATATAATACCATTATAGTAATTTCGCAATAATGATAATAGGCTAAAATTTTTCTTATGATAAAAAACGACAAAAAAGCCCCAAGCTAGCGTTTTTAGCTTAGGGGCTAGTTTAGACTAATTTTTTCTTATTTTCTCTAAAACGCTCATGTCTACCAAGCTCAACACCGACAAAGGTCTTGATGGCCATCTGACCATAAGCGTCTAATTTACGATAACTTGTTAATAATTCTTGTTCATCCAAGGAAAGTTCAGAAGACTTTCCTGTAGAAAAATAATCCAAAGTGACTGCTAATTCATCTGCAAGTGATTGCAATATCTCAATATCAACCTTAGTATTATCACGCCTAATGATACCGTATATCGTTTGAGGTTTAACTCTAGCGTCCTTTGCCAACTGATTGACATTAGTATTGCGGTGATCGATAAGTTCTTTTAGTTTTAAACCGATTGCCATAAGGAACGCCTCCTTTTGCGCTAAAACAACTCGCCTTCTAAGAAATTTTCTTCTCTCACCCCCTCTTTTTCTATTGAGCGCATATCAATTTCAGACAAGACTTCACCTGTCAAAAGATCAAGTAACATTGCCTTATTATCTTTAATTTTTGCAACTGATTTAATACCATCTTTTGGTAAGGTTGTTGAGCCAGGATTTAAAATTAAGACCCCTTGATGAACATCCAATACTTTTTTATGGGTATGTCCAGAAGCAACCACATCAGCTACATAAAATTTTGCTGCCATAACTCTTTCTTCTTCTGTCTCTTCATAGCCATGTACGGCATAAATACGCAAACCATCAAAATTAAAAATGCCAAGTTTATTGGAAATATCCTTTCCAGTGACCATCATGTCCGCATCACAGTCACAATTTCCCTTGACATAGTAGATATTATCTCTTGATTTTAAAATTTCTGTTAGAGCAATCGTATCATAACTCTCTGGGAGTTTATTTCTTGGGCCATGGTTTAGGATGTCCCCTAAATGAATAATGACCTCACAATCCTCTAAAAGTTCTAAGGCTCTTTTGGTATCTTCCACAGAGCCATGCGTATCACTTATAAATCCAATTGCCATACTAGCCTCCAAAATTTCAAATTTTATTTATATAAATAATAAATCTAATTGATATTAAAATTTTGACAAAAAATTTTTCGTTTGTCAATAGTTTTTAGTCATCTTATCTGTAAATCTTCATTAAAATACACAAAAATAATAAAAAAATACGCCTCCCATGGAGACGTATTTTATTTTTTATGCTTTACGTTTATGCACGAGGACTATACGGCGCATAGGTTCTTTGCCCTCACTATGCGTTTCAATATCTGCCTCATGTTCCAATGCCATGTGAATGATGCGGCGTTCGCCTGCACTCATTGGTTCAAAAACGTAGCGTCCTCTTTGGCGACAAATATTTGCCTTATTTCTTGCCAAAACTTCTAAGGCTTCCTTACGCTTAGAACGATAGGAAGGACGATTTTATAGTAGGTGTCTTGTTTTTTGTTGATGGCTAAGCTAAGTAAATATTGGATTGCATACATTGTTTCGCCATGGTGACCGATTAAAATCCCCACATCATCGCCATCAATATCAACAAAGACATTACTCTCTTCTTGTCTCACACGAATCGTCGGTGAAAGCGCCATTTGCTCAAATAATGGAGAGAGAAAACGTACAATATCTTCTTCTATGGATAACTTTTTAGGTAGCATCTCTGCTTCTATACGTGCATCCTTGCTCTTAAAGCCCAAAAATCCACGAGAGCTTTCATTGAGCACGGTATACAATAAGCCACTTTCATCAACATCAAAATAGACACAAGCTTTTTGTAAAGCTTCTTGCACACTCTTGCCTTGAAATTCTTTTTTTTCCATGACTTACCCTCTCAAAACAAAATTTATTTTTTTGGTTGATACACTGCTTTTGGGTTCTTTTCGTCAAATTCAGTGACAGTAGAACCTTTTTTTCTTGCTTTTGCTTGGGCGATTCTTTCTTTTTTCTTGTTTTTATTTTGACCTTGCTTCTTTAAAAGTTCAATTTCTTTTTTGCGTTCTTCTTCTCTTTCTCTACGTTTCTCTTGTCTAATCGCTCTTTCCTTTTCTCTTTGTCTGTTCATAAAGACTTGTTGAACAAGCATGATGAGAGAAGTCGTTACCCAGTAAACACCTACCCCACTAGGAAGATTAATCGAAATCATCCCCATCATTGGTGGCATGACATAGAGCATGACTTTCATTGACGGATTGGAGCTAAGTGCTTCTTTGGACATCGAAAGCTTTTGTTGAAAGAAAAACAAAAGTACCAAGATAATCGGTAAAATATAATATGGATCAGCTTCTTTTAGAGAACTAATCCAAAAAAAGCTTGCATTTTGATTGTAATCATAATTTCTCATCGCCTGAAAAACCGCATACAAAATAGGCATTTGAATCAAAATAGGCAAGCAACCAGCCAAAGGATTGACCTGATGTTCGGCATAAAGCTTATTAATTTCTTCAGAAAGTTTTTGGCGATTGTTTTTATACTTTTCTTGTAATTCTTTAAGCTCAGGTTGAATGTCGCTCATGCCTATCATCGAACGCATTTGTTTTAAACTCAAAGGGAAAAGTAAAATTCTAACAATTATCCCCAAAATGATAATCGCTAAAGCATAGCTTGGAAAGCCTATCATCCCTGTAAATTCATACAAAAAATGAATAAATTGGCTCATTAAACTAACAAAATAACTCAATTAGTTTGCCTCCTCGTGTTTTTTAGGTACAGGATCATAGCCACCCTTACAAAATGGGTTGCAACGTAAAATACGCCACAGTGCCAAAGCTACACCCTTCAATAAACCATGTATCTCAATCGCCTCGATGGCATATGTCGAACAAGTCGGTATAAAACGACAACTTGATCCTTGCTTTAAGCCAGAAAGATACTTTTGATAAAATCTTATCAATGAGATAATACCTTTTTTAAAAAATTGACTCATCAACTAACCCACATTTTCTTATGATATGGTCTAAATTTTTTCCTATTTCTTGATAAGAGAGCACTTCCACACCCTTTCTAGCGATGATAATAACATCATACCCTTTTTTATAGGTTAAAAGTCTCTCTCTCAATAAAACATGAAGCCGTCTTCTTAATAAATTTCTTTCATGGGCTCGTCTTAAAACCTTTTTAGAGATAGAAATACCAAAACGTGTGTCTGAAAAATCATTTTCCTTATAATAGACAATAAAAATCTTATTAGCGACAGAACGCTTTTCTTCATATACCCTTTGAAAATTTAATTGGCTTCTTAAACGATTTGTTTTTGGTAACATAACTCTCCTTATAGAAACGAAAAAGGCTGCATAAGTGCAGCCTTTTTATCCCTATCTTAGCAGGCAGTTTAAGCACTAAGGACTTTTCTACCTTTTGCTCTTCTTCTTTTTAGAATATTTCGGCCTGACTTTGTTTGCATTCTTTTACGGAAGCCATGTACTCTTTGGTGTTTTTTATTTTTTGGTTGATATGTTCTCTTCACAGTAACACCTCCTACTTAACATATAAGCAAGATTATATCTTATGTTACCGTACACGGTCAATAACTTAAGTCAAATTTTCTTGAATTTCTTCAAGTTTTTTTATTTATCCACGTTTTTTGTGGATAAGTAGGGTGGTTATCCACAAAATTTAGCACTTTATCCACATTATTCACCTTTCTAAGTTTCCTTTATAGCCCTTATTATTTTAATTTCTTCGATGTTTTCCACATTATCCACAAGAAATCCGTTGATTTTATCCCCATAGTAAAGTCCTTTTTAGTTTATTTTATCCAAATTTTGAACTCATTTACTGATTTTGTGGACAAGTAGGGTAGTTTATCCACAAAATTAACTCTTTTTTCCACAGAGACGAAAAAGAGAAAAAGTTCTATAGTTTCCCATCCAAAAGACTTATCCACAAGTTTTATCCACATTATCCACAATTAAATTTCATTTTTTACCTTGGGATAAAACTGACTCAATAAGGGTATAGAAAAGCATTTGTCAAGATTTTTTTAGCATCATTTGTGTTTTTTTTGCACTTCACTTATCCACAAAATTGTGCATAATTTTATCCAAAATAAAAGGAAATATTGTTGATAACTTCTCAAATCTTTGCTAAAATAGTCCCACCTATTGGAAATTATCCACAAAATCTGTGTATAACCTGTGGATAAGGGAACCTTTATATGGAGGAAATTATGTTAGATACTGATTTAAATTTGCTTTGGGAAAACGTCAAAATGGAAATCCAAAGTCAAATTGCTCGGCCTACCTACGATACTTTCTTTAAACCCACAAGTATTATCGCTTGTAACAACGATACTTATATTGTCTATATCGAAAATGAAATTTCTAAAAATGCTGTTGAATCCCATCTTAGTGTTTTAGAGGACATCCTAAGTCGCTTAGTTGGATATGATGTTAGGATTAAACTTGTCACCGATAAAACCAAATTTGACCCTACTTTACTAGAAACAAAGGAGCATACTTCATCTCCTACCTATGATGAAAAAACCTTAAGGGAAAAATTTAATCTCAATTCTAATTATACCTTTGATAAGTTTATCATCGGTAAATCCAACCAACTCGCCCATGCTGCCAGCCTTTCGATTGCCGAAAGCATGAGTAAAGATCTTGCTTGTCAAAAAAAATTCAACCCTCTTTTTATCTATGGTGGCTCAGGCTTGGGAAAAACCCACCTGATGCACGCTGTCGCCAACCATATTTTAAAATCAAAGCCAGAGGCCAATGTTATCTATGTGACCACTGAGGACTTTATCAATGAATTTATTGATTGCATCCGTTCGACCAATACAAGGGATAAGATTGACTCCTTTAAAGAAAAATATCGCCATGTAGACATCTTACTCATTGATGACATTCAATTTTTAAGCGATAAAGAAGGGACGCAGGAGGAATTTTTCCACACCTTTAACACCCTCTATCAATCCAATAAACAAATTATCCTAACCTCTGACCGTCCACCTCATGAGATCAAAAAACTAGAAGATAGACTGCTGACACGCTTTAAAAATGGCTTAACTGCCGATATTAAGCCACCAGATACTGAAACAAGGATTGCCATTTTAAAAAATATTGCCCAGTTTGAGGGCTATGACATTCCAGATGAAGTCTTGAGTTTTATGGCAGATAATATCAATAGCAGTATCAGAGAGCTAGAAGGTTCCCTTTTGACTCTGATGACCTATGCCAATTTAAACGCCGTAGGCGTCACCATAGAGCTTGCCAAAGATGTCCTTCAAAGCGATATCAAGCTATCCCCAACCAAGCAAATCACCATTGAAGGCATTCAAAATTTGGTCTGTCAAACCTATGGCGTGCGTTTTAATGACTTAATTGGCAAAAAAAGACCGCAAAATATCGCCTTTCCACGCCAAATTGCCATGTTTTTATGTCGTGAACTCACGGATTTTAGCTTACCTAAGATAGGCGAGAGCTTTGGGGGCAGAGATCACTCCACCATCTTACATGGTATTGAAAAGGTTAAAGACTCTATTAGCAAAGATCCTGCCTTAAAGGCAAATATTTCTCAAATGAAATCTGAACTCAGAGGCGAAAAAAAATAGACTTATCCACCAATTTTGTGGATAAGTTGTGGATAAGCTGTGTATAGCCTTTGGATAACATTTTTAGCTGTGAATTAGTGGAAAACTCACCCTACTTATCCACAGGTTTATCCCCGCCATTGCCTTGTGGATAATTCAGCATTTTGACCAACTATCAACATATCCACAGTGCCTACTACTATTGCTACTAACTAAATACTCAAGAAGAAGAGGACAACTATGATTATCAGAGCCATAAAACAAAATCTCCTTGAAGGACTCTCCCATGTCATGAGAGCCATCTCAGGTAAAAATACCAATCCTATCTTTTCTTGCATTCATTTGATTGCAAAAGATGGAAAACTCACCATGATTACCACGGATAATGAAATTCGCATTGAAACCAAAATCCCTGTTGCAATCGAAGCAGAAGGAGAAACCGTTATCTTTGCTAAAAATTTTTATGATCTTGTTAGACGCCTACCTGACGTGCCTATTACCATGTCCAGTGTGAGCAAAGATGGTAAAGATAAAACTACCATCACTTATAATGATGCAGAAGTTGTCATGCATGGTTTTCCTGGACAAAATTTCCCAGGTATGGAAGAAATCAAAGCCGAGCCAAGTTTTCAAATATCAGCAGCTGCCTTTCATAAACTCATTAAACACACTTCTTTTACTGTCTCTCCGGATGCTGTAAGAGATATTTTTAGAGGTCTCTTCTTTCATCTCAAAGGTCATGAACTCCATGTTGTCGGTACAGATTCCTATCGTTTGACCATCTTAGATGAAAAAGTGGATAACCTCTTAGGGGAAGACAAAGAAGCTATTATTCCTATTCGTGCTTTAAATGAAGTGGATAAGTTGTTAAAAGATGATGATACCCTCTCTTTGCGTTTTTATCATCAACAGGCTATCTTTGATATGGAAGATTCTCGCTTGATCGTGCCTTTAATTCGTGGGGAATACATTGCCTATCAAGATACCGTACAAAAAACGCACAAAACTTACTTTAAAGTCGATCGTTTAAAATTATTGGATTGTCTTGATCGTGTCATGCTCTTTAGCTATGCTCATGATGGGACACAGATTGTCAGATGGCAACTGGCCAGTGGTCTTTTAAAAATTCATGGGGAATCTGACTATGGTAAGGTAGATGAGGCAGTCCCTGTTTATTTAGAAGGGGAAAATGTAGAAATCAGCTTTAATGGACGCTTTTTGATGGATGCGATTAAAAATCTTACCTTTGAAACCTTGGAAATCACCCTAAACGGTAGCTTAGGTCAGTGCATCATTCGTCCAGAAAATGAAGATGACTACCTCTATCTCCTCTTACCAACTAGACGCTAATGAAGCTAATGCACCATAGTGTTACAAATTTTCGCAATTACCAAAGCATCAGTCTAGAGCTTAGTGAGGGATTAAACCTTTTCTTTGGAGACAATGGTCAAGGTAAGACCAATTTTTTGGAAAGTATTTACTATGCCCTGACTGCCTTTCCCCTTAGAAATGTCAAAGAAAAAGAATTGGTCAATTGGCAGGCGTCTCCTCTACGTCTTAAGACAATGTTTAAAAGAGAAGAGAGTGATCGCTTGCATGAACTCAAATTTGCCACTGATGGAGCAAAACACTTTCTTTCTTTAAACGGCGTCAATTACAAAAAACACCAAGACCTCCCTTTAAGACTGGATGTTATCGCCTTTACACCTGATGATGTTTTAATCGTCAAGGGGTCACCAGAAAAAAGACGACATTATCTTGATCAGGAAATGAGTCTTTTGGTTGGTGGTTACTATCTCTATAGAAAAAATTATTATAAGGTTTTAAGACAGCGAAATGAGGTTTTAAAAGCCATTTTTAGAGGACAGGAGGCTCATAATGCCCTCCTCCCTTGGAATCGTCAACTGGCAGAGTATGGGGCAAAACTTATCTTTAGTCGCTTAGAATTTTTAAAAAAGCTCGTACCTATGGCAAGAAAGGTGCATGAGTATCTGACAAAGGATAAAAAGTACTTTAACATCACTTATCAGTCCAGCTTTGGTCAAGTTGAAAATGATGATGAAAACGCTCTAATGGAACGCTACTACGCTTTTTTTCAAAAATACGAAAAAGAAGAACTTAGACGAGGTACTAGCCTATATGGGGCACATCGAGATGACTTGATTTTTTATGAAAATGGCATTGATTTACGCACCTTTGGTTCTCAAGGTCAACAAAGAACAGCCATTCTTGCCCTAAAAATTGCCCTCGTCTCCTATATCGAAGTCTATCTAAAAGAAAGACCAATCTTGCTTTTAGATGATGTTTTGAGTGAATTAGATCCTTATCGTCGGCAAAAGTTACTCACTATTATAGCTAAAAAAGATATTCAAAGCTTCATCACAGGTGCAAGTTTGGACTTTAAATTAAATTATAAGCTTGCTATGAGGCAATTTAATGTCAAAGAGGGAAAAATCATTCCATACCTTTAAAAAATTGAAATTTAAGCATAAAATAACGCTCTAAACTTGCAAAAGTTTAGGGCGTTTGTTATATTATAATGTGACACATCAAATAAAAAAGAGACAAGGAGGAAATCATTTTGGTATCAAAAGAACAAACCTATACAGGTGAACAGATACAGGTACTTGAGGGGTTAGAGGCTGTTCGTATGCGTCCTGGTATGTATATCGGGACAACTGATAGTGCAGGACTTCACCACCTTGTCAATGAAATCGTGGATAATAGTATTGATGAGGCCTTACAAGGCTATGGTAAATACATTCATGTTTGGATCAATGAAGATAATTCTATTACCGTACGTGATGAGGGACGTGGTATTCCTGTTGACATTCACAAAAAAATGAATCGCCCAACAGTTGAAGTTGTTATGACCGTCCTACACGCCGGAGGTAAGTTTGGTGGCGGAGGCTACAAGGTCAGTGGCGGGCTTCATGGTGTAGGGATGAGCGTGGTCAACGCTCTTTCTGTGGCGATGGATGTCACCATCAAAAGAGATGGCAAAATTTACTACCAAGATTTTGCCCGTGGAGAAATCCTCCATGACCTAAAAGTTATCGGTACTTGTCCAGTAGAAGAAACAGGGACAAGTATCCACTTTGTCCCTGATGCTCAAATCTTTAAAGAAGGGACAGTTTATGATTTTAATATCTTAGCCAAACGCCTTTCTGAACTTTCTTTTTTGAATAAGGGTATTAAACTCGTCTTAACAGACAAGCGTGAAGGTAGCCAAAAAGAAGAAATCTACTACCATGAACATGGGATAGAAGAATACGTGGCCTATCTCAACCGCAATAAAGACGTTATCCATAAAAAAATTATCTTCTTTGAAAATGTTAAAGATGACGTCATGGTCGATGTGGCGATGCAATACACCAATAAATACGCCGAAAACCTTTATTCTTATACCAACAATATCCACACCCACGAGGGTGGTACCCATGAAAGTGGCTTTAAGACAGCCTTGACCAGAACCATCAACGACTATGCCCGTCGCCAAAAATTCCTTAAGGAAAATGAGGAAAACCTCACCGGTGATGACATTCGTGAAGGTTTGACAGCGGTTATCTCAGTCAAAGTGCCGGAGCCTCAATTTGAAGGACAAACCAAAACCAAGCTCGGTAATAGTGAAGTCCGCTCTATTGTGGACAGTATTACAGGCGAGGCTGTCCAAATCTTTTTGGAAGAAAATCCAAAGGAAGCCAAGGTCATCGTAGAAAAAGCCAAGACCGCTGCCCGTGCTAGAGAAGCAGCACGCCGTGCTAGAGATATGACCAGAAGAAAGTCAGCTTTAGAGTCAACTTCTTTGCCAGGGAAGTTGGCAGATTGTTCTTTGACTGACCCTGCGTTTTGTGAACTTTTCATTGTCGAAGGGGACTCAGCCGGTGGTTCTGCTGTCGATGGGCGTGATAGAAAGCACCAAGCGATTTTGCCCCTTCGTGGTAAAATTTTAAATGTTGAAAAATCACGCATGGATAAAATCCTTGGCAATGAAGAAATTAGAAATCTTATCACAGCAATCGGGACTTCTATTGGCGACAATTTTGAACTTGCCAAAGCAAGATATCATAAAATTATTATTATGACCGATGCTGACGTGGACGGGGCGCATATTCGCACCTTGCTTTTGACCTTTATCTATCGCTACATGCGTCCCCTCATTGAAGCAGGCTATGTTTATATCGCCCAACCCCCACTTTTTTCTATCCAAAAGGGTAAAAAGGTAGAGTATTTTTATGACGATGCTGCCCTTCAAGCCTACCTAAAAGAAAATAGTGGCAATAAGGAACATACCATCAAGCGTTATAAAGGGCTGGGGGAAATGAATGCAGCCGACCTTGGTGAAACCACCATGCGCAATGAAAATCGTATCTTGCTCAAGGTTTCCATAGAAGATGCCCAAAATGCTGATGATGTCTTTTCTATCTTAATGGGTGAAAAGGTACAGCCACGCCGTGAATTTATCACCGCCAATGCCAAGTATGCCAATAATATTGATGTTTAGGAGGAAGTATGGACAATTATACTCATGGTAGTATTCTACCGGTCAATCTTGTCGAAGAAATGGAAACTTCCTTTATCAATTATTCGATGAGTGTTATCACTTCACGTGCCTTGCCAGATGTGCGTGATGGGTTGAAACCCGTTCATCGTCGTATCTTATATGCGATGTATCAGATGGGGCTTTTTTACAACAAAGGACACAAAAAATCTTCCCACGTCACAGGGAAGGTCATGGCAGACTATCACCCTCATGGTGACGCTGCCATCTATGATGCCATGGTCAGACTTGCCCAAGACTTTTCTATGCGTTATCCCCTTGTTGATGGGCAAGGTAACTTTGGGAATATTGATGGCTATCCGGCAGCTGCTCAACGTTATACGGAAGCAAAGATGGCAAAAATTGCCCATGAAATGCTTAAAGATATTGACAAAGAAACGGTAGATTTTGCTCCAAACTATGACGAGTCTACCACAGAACCAACCGTCCTCCCCTCACGTTATCCTAACCTTTTGGTCAATGGGTCTTCCGGGATAGCTGTCGGTATGGCGACCAATATTCCCCCACACAATCTCACTGAGGTCATTGATGGGGTCTTGGCCTATATTGACAATAATGACATCAGTGTTGATGAACTCATTAAATATGTCAAAGGGCCAGACTTTCCAACAGGTGGGACGATTATTGGACATAAAGGTATCAAAGATGCCTACCATACCGGTCGTGGTTCCATCAGCTTGAGGGGTAAGGCAGTCATTGAAAAAATGACCAATGGTAAAAATCGTATCGTCATCTCTGAAATTCCTTACCAAGTCAATAAGGCGAGTATGGTGGAAAAAATCGCCGACTTGACTAAGGATAAGGTACTTGATGGGATTACTGCCCTAAGAGATGAGAGCGATAAAGACGGTATGCGTGTCGTTGTCGAACTCAGACGTGACGCCAATCCACAGATTTTACTCAATAAGCTCTACAAAAATACCCAACTACAACAAAATTTTAATGTCATTATGCTCGCCCTTGTTGATGGGACGCCAAAAATCTTGGATTTAAAGACCATGATTGGGGAATATGTCGCCCATCAAGAAGAAATTATTATCAAGCGTACGACCTATAATCTTCGTAAGGCAGAGGAAAGAGCCCATATCGTCCAAGGCTTAAAAATCGCTGTGGATAATATTGATGAAGTTATCAGCATTATCCGTGCCTCCTATGATGATGAGATGAGTAGAGACAAGCTCAAAGAACGCTTTGGCCTTTCTCAAAGACAGTCACAAGCGGTCATTGAAATGCAACTCAGACGCTTGCAAAGATTAAACCAAGAAAAACTGGAAGCAGAGTTAAAAGAATTACTTGAAAAAATTGCCGAGTATCAAGCCATCCTTGCTGATAGGCAAAAAGTCCTTGCCATCATTAAAGAAGAAATTAGCGAGGTCAAAACAAACTTTGGCGATAAAAGACGAACTGACATCACCTATGATGAGGGTGAAATCAATATCGAAGACTTGATTGCCGATGAAGATGTGGTCATCACCGTCAGCCACGCAGGCTACATCAAACGTATGCCAATGGACGCTTATAAAAACCAAAAGCGTGGGGGCAAGGGCGTTTCTTCTACTTCAATGAAAGAAAAAGACTTTGTCACCCAAATCTTTATCACCACTACCCATCACTATCTGCTATTTTTTACCAATAGAGGTAGGGTCTTGCGTCTTAAAACCTACGAAATACCGGAAAACAGCAGACAGGCAAAGGGTATGGCAATTGTTAATCTCTTAAATATTTCCGGTGGAGAACAAATCACCGCTGTCATTGCCCTAAAAGACTATGAGGAAAACAAATACCTCACCTGTGCGACTAAGC
>CALIQN010000007.1 GCA_938044045.1 uncultured Peptococcaceae bacterium | reverse complement strand
AACCTCAATAGTGGTATTGTTAATTGGCAAGGTAAATTGGTGGCCCTTAATAGTCGCATTGACAATCTTCTCTTCTTGATTCCAATTGACTTCACCTTTAAACTCTTCTACCACAAAGCGAAGTGGCACTAAGGTTCTGCCATCTTGGATGATTGCAGCAGTATCCATAGCAACACGTTTACCTTGTTTAATATAGGTTGGTTCATTCACCAAAAGCTTTATCAGACTGGCGTTAGGATTTTCTAGGGTAATACGACTTGTTTTTTGACCAATCTTAGCTTTGATTACACCCCAAGGTGCTTTGAAAGCTTTAATAATAATCTTTCCTGTATTGGTATCATAGACGGCATCTAAATCTTCAAAAGACCATTCTATCACTCTAGGACTAATCTTATGTGCTTTTTTTGCCTGATCATAAGCAATCGTCTCAACCGTTAAACCTTGATTGAGTTGTAAAGGCGTTTTTAATGTAGTTGTCACGCTGACAATATCTGAAAAATCTTTAATTTTTACCGTTTTCTTGGCAGTAATACCATTACTAGCTGTTGCTTCAATGACTAAATTGCCAGGTTTCTTTGCTTGGAAACTGTTATTATACCAACTGCCCAAAGCATTTTCTTTATTAAAAGTAACCGCAATATCTTTACCTAGAGGGTGTAAATTACTATCCCAAGCACGCTTGATGCCAAAACTCATCGTTTCACCCAAATACATCTCACTGACACCTTCAAGCTCAAAGCCACCAACTTCATTGGTTTTTGGTAAACTGTTATACACACCTAAACCATTAACAACAGGACGTTCATTGGCATAACGTTCTGGCACAATTTCTTGATGAAGTCCCGCATCGCCTAAACGCTTGGAGATAAGTGCTGTTGAACCACCACCATCTAAATTTAATGCCTTATCTGCACCCAGTTGTACAAAAAACCAACTAAGCGTCGATAGACTAGAACCTATGCTTCGATTGGTCCGTCCTTCAGCTGCTACAATAAAGAGTGTCTTCCCATCTTTACTAATCCCTATAGCACTACGTGCACGCACCCCACCAACAGCACTAAGACTTCTGGTATAAGGAACGACTTGACCACCATCAACTAACATCGCATGACCACCTAAGACTAACTTCCAATCTTTTGCTGGAGTCAAGGCATAGCTTAATTTCATGGTATCACCCTCTGAAAAATTCGCTGTAATAAACTCTTTTGCCTTACCACTAAATTGGATAATTTTTTTGCCTTGAGGGACTGCCATTGCAAGTGTCTTGCCTAGACTGATTTTTTCAATCTTACCATTGGCATCAATAAGGGCTTCACTATTTGTAGAGTGTCCTCTTGAAGCACTTGTCCAAAAATCATCATACATCTGTATTGTGCCACTATGGCTCTCCTGATGGGACGGTTCATACCAATAAACTGTTTTATTTAGGCCGTCAATAGGAAAGCTCTCACCTGATGGTGCTGCAATTTTCCCTTCAAAGCCCATTTTTCCAATATAAGCTGTATTATTTTTATCAATCCCCAAAGCAAAAATCCCTAAGAGATTAGCACTAGATGAACGTAATTGTCCATTAATCACACTAGGCCCTAGTGGTGCACCCTGCAAGGCTGTATTAAAGTAGTCACCATTAATGGCTGCTACAGCACCAGTTTGGCTTGCCATCTGAGTCACGGTTGCTCTTTTGGTGTAAGTGCCTTGTCCAGCAATGACTCTTAAATCCAAATTTGGATTCGTCAAATCACATTTTAAAACACTAAAAATAATTTGACCTTGGCTAGTATTCCATTGATAGAGGGCTTGCTCTACTCCTGGTGCAATTTTTTCATTTTGAATTCTAATGGCTTTATCATCAGCTTGAATATTTTGTACTGGAAATAGGCTACCTACGCCCATAATAAAACACAAAAGAAATACAGGTATTTTTTTCTTCACAGACTCATCTCCTCAATTTATATTTGTCTTTTAATATGCTAAAATATAACAAGCTTGTCCGCAAGGGACTTTTTTACAATGTTTTAAGTTTGACATTTATAGATTGAAGAGGTGATTATTTGACCTGGAGAAAATTTTCAAAATCATTATTTGTTCCAATTAGAAAGGCGAGCAGAGATTACGGGCTAATCGAAGAAAATGATGCCATTTTAGTTGCTCTATCAGGGGGCAAGGATAGTCTAACCTTACTCTATGCAATGGCAATTTTACAAAGAACCTTGCCTTGTAAATTTAGCCTTGCTGCCCTTTGCCTTGATATGGGCTTTAAAAATGATTACAGTAAGGTTAAAACCCTATGTGATAGCTTAGAAGTTCCTTTTCACGTCATTCCTTCACAAATTGCTCAAATTATCTTTGAAGAACGTCAAGAAAAAAATCCTTGTTCATTATGTGCACGATTTCGAAGGGGTGCCATCAACAATTGGGCATATGAACACGGCTATAATAAAGTTGCTTTGGGACATCACCTTGATGATGTCCTAGAAACCTTTTTAATGAGCCTTTTTTATGAAGGTCGCTTAAATACCTTTGCTCCAAAATCTTATCTTGATCGCAGTCAAGTGACAGTTATCCGTCCAATGGTCTACGTCCTTGAAAATGACATCAAAAAGATTGCTAGTCAGCTTGACTTGCCAATTGTTTTCAATAACTGTCCTGCCAACGGAAAAACAACCAGAGAACAAGAAAAACAACTGATTAAAGACCTCTCGAAAGACAATCCTGCCCTACGTCATCGTATGATGAGTGCCATCACTAACAAACTATGGGCAGATTACAAGCTGACAAATTAAGGAGGCTTTTATGCTTGCACAAATCTCTAGCTTGTCCTTAAATGGATTGAACGTCAACCAAATTAAAGTGGAAATCGATGCCTCTTTAGGCTTACCCTCATGGGATATTGTTGGTCTACCTGATACAGCTGTCAAAGAAAGTAAAGAACGTGTTAAATCTGCAATCAAAAATTCTGGTTATGAGTTTCCTACTAGAAAGATTGTTGTTAATCTTGCGCCAGCAGATATTAAAAAAGAAGGTCCAAACTTTGATTTGCCAATTGCTATCGCTATCTTGGTTGCAACAGGACAAATTCTTCCCGAAAAAATTAGTGACTTTTATTTTATTGGGGAACTTGGTTTAGATGGTACCTTAAGAAAATCAAAAGGTGCCCTTTCTTTTTCTCTCTTTCTCAAGCACACTAAGGCTAAACTCATTGTGCCTAAGGAAAATGGCTATGAAGCTAGTATGGGTGGCTGTCTTACCTATGCTTTTAATGATTTAAAAGAGATTGTCCATTTTTTTAATACAGACAATCCAGTTCAGCCTTTAGTTATGCCAAATTTTTTAGACTTACAAAATAATGCTCAGGAAACCGCTATTGATTTTTCAGATATCAAGGGGCAATATGAAGCAAAAAGAGCCTTAGAGATCGCTGCTGCAGGAGGGCATAATATTATTTTAATTGGTTCCCCTGGATCGGGGAAAACGATGCTGGCTAGAGCCTTACCCAGTATCATGCCTCCACTGACTTTTGAAGAGTCTTTAGAAGTGACTAAGATTTACTCTGTTACAGGTCTCTTAGATAAAGACCTCCCTCTTATCACCAAAAGACCTTTTCGTGCCCCTCACCACAGTTCATCACAAGCCAGTCTCATTGGTGGCGGACGAATTCCCATGCCTGGAGAAATCTCTCTTAGCCATCACGGCATCTTATTTATGGATGAATTTCCAGAATATCGAAAAGATGTTTTAGAAGCTTTGCGTCAACCTTTAGAAGATGGCATTGTAACGGTCAGTCGGGTATCAGCGCAACACACCTACCCTTGTCGTTTTCTCTTGGTTGCCAGTATGAATCCCTGTCCTTGTGGTTTTTTAAATGATCCTAAAAAGCCTTGTACTTGCTCTTCGAGTGCCATCAATCGCTACCAACGAAAAATTTCAGGTCCTCTCCTCGATCGTTTAGATTTACAAATAGAAGTCACCCCTGTACATTTTTCCGATCTTCACCAAGCAAAACAAGAAGAATCTAGCAGTGACATTCGTCAAAGAGTCATCCAAGCACGCAACATTCAACTAAAACGCTTTGCCAATAAAAAAATCTATAACAATAGCCAGATGTCTAGTGCAGAGATAAAAACCTACTGTACCTATGATGAAATGGGTAAAGTATTATTAGAGCGTGCTTTTGACAAGCTCGGTCTCTCTGCTAGAGCCTATCATCGTATTTTGAAAATTGCTCGCACCATAGCAGACTTAGACAATAAGCCTACTATTGAAAGCCATCATCTCTCAGAAGCGATACAATATCGCTCCTTAGACAAAAAAATATGGCAAGTATAATAAAAGAAAGGAAATCTTTATGAACCAATTAGAACAACTCGCAAAAAATCTTGTCACTTACTCTATTGCGCTCAAAAAAGGGGAACGTGTCTATTTAGAAGCCACTGGTTTTGAAACCCATCCTCTTGTGAGAGCGCTTATTGACGAAATCTATCAAAATGGAGGAGAAGTGTATTTAGATATTAAAGACTCTCGTCTTCAAAGACGTCTTATTCAAAATGGTACAGAAGCACAGTTTCAACATGATGCTAAGCTTGCTTTAGAAAAAATGAAGACGATGGATGCTTACATTGGCATTCGTGGAGGCGATAATATCTCTGCACTCTCTGATGTTCCAAAAGAAAAAATCTCTAGTTATCAGAAAGCCTTTCATGAAGTTTTACGTGAAAGGGTAGACAATACTAAATGGGTTGTTTTACGTTATCCTAACGCTTCTATGGCGCAACTAGCTGAAATGAGCCTAGAAGGTTTTGAGGACTTTTATTTCAAGGTTTGTAATTTCGACTATGCTAAGATGGATGAAATGATGAATCCTTTAAAAGCATTGATGGAAAAAACTGATAAAGTAAGAATTGTTGCCCCAAATACTGACCTTACATTTTCTATCAAAGGAATTTCAGCCGTTAAATGTTCTGGAAAGGCCAATATTCCAGATGGTGAAGTCTATACCGCACCTGTGAGAAATAGCGTCAATGGTACCATCTCTTACAACACACCATCCCTCTATCAAGGCTTTGTCTATGATAATGTTAAGCTCACCTTTAAAGATGGTAAAATCATTGAAGCCCTTGCCAACGATACAGAAAAAATCAACCATGTCTTTGATACCGATGAAGGGGCACGTTTTGTAGGCGAATTTGCTATTGGTGTCAACCCTCATATTACAAAGCCGATGAAAGATATCCTATTTGATGAAAAAATTTCTGGCAGTATTCATTTCACCCCAGGTGCCTGCTATGAAGATGCTTACAATGGCAACCAATCTGCTATCCACTGGGATCTTGTTTTAATCCAAACCCCCGAATATGGTGGTGGAGAAATTTACTTTGATGATGTCCTTATCCGAAAAGATGGTCTCTTTGTCCATGAAGATCTACTTGGACTCAATCCAGAAAATTTACAATAATGATAAAATTTTAAAACTCTCCACATCATAATCTGCACAAAAAAACCGTAGTGAAATTTTCACTACGGTTTTTTTGTGCCTTATAGATCTAGTCTTCGTGATCTAAGTCTACATCCTTTCCACCCGTCAAACTGACCAAAACAACAGCTAAAAGAATAAGTACAAAGCCAATATAATCATAAACTACAAATTCTGTGCCAAACCAAAACATCGTCATAAATGCCGCTGAAATAGGCTCTATACAGGCAAGTAAGCTTGCTTTTAAAGGACCTAAAAGATTAACCCCATATAAAAATACAGTATAAGAAAATAAAGTTCCGATTAAAATCAGTCCAGCTAATCCTAGATAAGTGCCCATATCAAAAATTGCCTCTTCCCCAGCACTAGGTCTAAAAATAATCGCTACAGTGATGCCCCCAATAAACATCGCCCAAGCTGTAATGAGTGTACTACCATAGAGCTTAATTAAACGAACTGGTATCACTGTATATAAAGCTAAAGCAACTGCAGAAGCTATACCAATAGTTAACGCTGTTGGGGTGATAATAAGCGTAGAAGGATCACCATGAGTTGCAACGAAAAATACCCCTATAATAACACAAGCAATAGAGACTAGTTCCATGAGCTTTGGTAAACGACGTAAAATCATACACATAAAAATCATGACAAATACAGGACCTATATATTGAAGCATTGTACCTGTTCCGGCATTACTATGTTTAATTACCGCTAAATAAGTATATTGGCAACTCGCCAAGCCAATAATGGCAAAAATGAGCAAATGAATAAAATCTTTTGCTACTTTAATTGGAGCTAATGTCACAGCTCTTCCCTTTAATATAAAAAGCAAGGGTAACATGACAGATCCTGTAACAAGCATTCTAACCATAGTCGCCCATTCTGGATTTAAGTTACGATGTTGAAATAAAAACTCTCCACAAGCCCCGGAAAATCCCCAACAAATTGCTGCTGATATCGTAAAAATGTACCCTAAATAAATTTTATTTTTTGGCATAAACCTTCTCCTTAAGAAGATAAGACTTCGTAAAGACTGCTTGCCTCGCTAGCACGAACATTCTCTTTAACATCTTTAATGGTAACTTCTAATACCTTATCGCCAAAATGTATGCTTAGTTTGTCCCCTACTTTAACTTCTGAACCCGCTTTTGCTACTTTTCCATTAATTTCTACTTTACCACCACTGCATACATCTTTAGCAACAGTGCGTCGCTTAATTAATCGTGATACCTTTAAATATTTATCTAAACGCATGCCAACCCCTCCTATAAAAAACGCCTACTAGTTCGCACTAGCAGGCAAATAGGTAATTATTTTCCAACAACAGCTTCTTTAAGTGTCTTACCTGCTTTGAAAGCTGGTACTTTAGTTGCTGGGATGATGATTGCTTGTTTTGTTTGTGGATTTTGACCCGGACGTTCTTTGCGGTCTCTGACCTCAAAGGTACCAAAGCCAACAAGCTGAACTTTTTCGCCTTCTACTAAGGCGTCACTGATCGCCTCAAATACAGCACTCACTGCCTTTTCAGCATCCTTTTTAGTTAACCCAGATTTCTCTGCGACAACAGCTACTAGTTCAGATTTGTTCAAGAAAATCCCTCCTTATAGTTAAATTATATATCCATAGCATGATAGCATTCTATCATAGAATAAAGCATTTGAAAATAATAAATCACGAAAAGTAGCGTTAATAGCCTATTTTTTTGCTAATTTATACGTTTATTTCATTAAATTCGCTAATTTGTTGCCAATTTTAGGTATTTTTCTAACCATCTCTTTATCAATACCACCCACAAAAAACAGCACCACAAAGTAACTTAACCCACCAAAAGCAATTGCTAATAACGTCGCTAGACTATTGCCTATATAACTCAAGGTTAATAAGTAACAAACCTGCACAACGATTGCCATCACAAAAACAGAAACCCCTGGTTTAAGAATATGATCTTTGAATGATAGCCATTTCCAAGAAAGATACTGACTCAAAAAAGTTAAATTAGTTGCTGCTGCTACGAGGTAGGCGACTACTGTTGCTAAAGCTGCACCTTTAACACCTAAAGCGTCTAAACCTGTCAAATAATAGGTCAAACTGATCTTTAAGAGTAACGCAATAATCAAACTTGTCATTGGTAAATACGCCTTACCTAAGCCCTGTAAAATACCTGAGGAAACTTGGTAGATACCTATCCCTAAAACACTAAAGCCAACATAACTCAGGGCATAGCCTGGCTCTTTTAAGCCAAATAATAGCCAAATAATCGGCTTGCCTAAGCTCACCAAACCCACGGACGCTGGTAGCATAATGACAATCGTTAATAATATCGCTAGATTGGTATCACTTAATAGTTTCTCTTTATCCTTTTTCTCATTTGCTTCTGATACTGCTGGCACTAAGCTGGCAGCTAAGGCTGTGGTGATAATGAAAGGCAAACTAATAATAGGCATAGCATAGCTTGTTAGATAGCCCTGATGAATGAGTGCCTTACTCGAACTATAACCTATACTCATCAGCCTTGGAATAATGACTGTCGTATCAACAAATTGCATCAATGGTAACACCAAGGCTCCAATACAAATCGGTATTGTCAACCATAAAAGCTCAGATAAAATTTTACCCACACTTTTTTTCTCTACTACAGTTGTCACCAAATCTTCCTTAGGAATCAAATGTCTTCTACGATGTCGAATAAAAAAAGTCAATAAAAAGCTAAAACTAAGCAGTGCACCAACAGCAGAAGCCAAGGTTGCACCAGCAACAATGACTTCTAAACTTTCTCCAGCAAGGGCATAAATCGCTACAAAAATGAGTAGTACTCTAAATAATTGTTCTGTCACTTGGGATATCGCTGTTGGACTCATCAGCTGTTTACCTTGAAAATAGCCTCTAAATACTGAGGTTAAGCAACTAAAAAGCATTGCTGGTGCCAAACACCTAATGCTTAAAGCTGCACGAGGTTCATGAAAAAGATTTTCACTAATCCAATCTGCACCAAAAAAAACAACTAAAAATGCTATAGTGCCAAAGGAAGCCATAAAACCCAGACTCACCTTGAGTAAACGTTCACTCTCTCCATAAGCCTTTCTTTCTTCAGCAACAGCTACGAGTTTAGAAACAGCTAAAGGAATCCCAGCTGTCGATAACGCAAATAATATCAAGTAAAGTGAATAACCTAAAGCATATAAAGCTGCTCCTTCTTCACCTACAATACGATTGAACGGAATACGATAGAGCGCGCCTAAAACCTTTGCTAAAACACCGGCAAAGGTTAAGATAAGCGCTCCTTTTACAAAAGATTTCTTAGATGCCATCTTAAATTAGTGCCTCTCTTAAGATGGTTTCTTCACGACCAGGTCCTACTGCAATCATTTTAACAGGTACCTTTGTTAAGGTTTCTATGCGTTTAATATAGTTTTGAGCTTCCACCGGTAAGTCTTCAAACTTTCTCACTTCTGAGGTGCACTTCTGCCAACCTTTTAGTGTTTCATAGATAGGTTCACATTTTTCCAAGTCATCCAAGCTTGCAGGGAAATGCTTGATGACCTCACCATTTAAACGATAAGCTACGCAAAGTTTGATTTCTTCAAGGTCATCTAATACATCTAGTTTCATTAAAGCTAGAGAAGTCAAGCCACTCAAGCGAATCGCATAATTGACCACTGCAAGATCTAGCCAACCACAACGACGTGTACGTCCAGTGACCGTCCCAAACTCATGTCCTACTTTTTGTAAATGTAAGCCTACTCCATCCTCTAGTTCTGTAGGGAAAGGCCCTGCGCCTACTCGTGTTGTATAAGACTTGATAATGCCTAAAACTTCAGTAAAATATTTTGGTCCAATACCAGCACCAACACCAGCTGAACATGAAATTGGATTTGAGGATGTCACAAAAGGATAAGTCCCATGATCAAGATCTAGTAAAGTGCCTTGTGCACCTTCAAAAACCACCTGTTTTCCTTCTTCTAGTGCCTCATAAAGGAGTAAAGAGGTATCACATACATATGGTGCTAAAGCCTTGCCATAAGCTAAATAACTTTGATAGATTTCTTCAAAATCAACCTCTTTTGCCTCATAGCGTTTGGTCAAAAGCAAATTCTTGCTTTCTACCACACTTGCTAAGCGCTTCTTCAAAGTGGTTTCATCAAGTAAATCACCAATACGTATACCAACACGTGCACACTTATCCATATAGCATGGACCTATGCCATTTTTTGTGGTTCCAATCTTATCCTCACCCTTGGCAAGTTCTTCTAATTCATCAATATATTTATGATAAGGCATAATCACATGTGCTCTATCACTAATACGCAATTTAGAAATATCAACATTTTTTTCTTTTAACATGGCAAGTTCACTCAAAAGCACTTCTGGATCCACCACGACACCATTGGCAATCACACTAATTGCATGTCCAGAAATAATCCCAGATGGAATTAGACGCAATTTGAAGACTTCACCATTCACGACAACAGTATGCCCTGCATTATTACCACCTTGATAACGGACAATATAATCCGCTTTTTCTGATAAATAATCAGTAACCTTACCTTTTCCCTCGTCACCCCATTGGGCACCTAGCAACACTAAACCTGGCATAATTTCACCTCATCATCTAACCTTTAATAATAGTTTCCGAAAAGTATTTTAACAAGTTATGAGTAGACCGTCAAATCATCATGACTCTTTTTCTTGTTGCATTTTTCGCTTAAGCAAACGAATGCTCTCACCACTGCTCATTCTAATTATCTTTGTATTTTCAAGTAAACGATCAACGAAACGAGCATCATAACGTCTTTCTAGCTCACCTATCAAATAATTTGTAGTGACTATCCATGATTTATAATGCTGATTACGTTCGTTAATGATTAAGGTCAACTGAGTCAATGAAAAATCAGATATCTTAGCCTCTGCACCTAAATCGTCAATAATCAATAAATCTGGTGCCAAAAAATGAGAAGAAACTTCTTTGGGTGAAATATGATCTTCATCATAACGCAACATACGAATTTCTTCTAACAAATCACTCACAGAATAATACAATACACTGCCACCATAATCTAAAACTTCATTGGCACAAGCAAGGGCTAAATGTGTCTTCCCTCGTCCAACATCACCACTTAAGATAAAGTTTTCTTTTTTCATCTCATCCATATGATGCATAGACTCTTTTAAATATTCAACCTTCTCTTTCATTTCTTCTTCATTATCATAGTAGTGATAACTAAAATTGGCAAAGGTCTTTTCTCTTAATCCTTGAGTGATATTGCCCTTTTTGGCATTTTCTAAAATTTTTTCTTTTTGGAAGCATTCACATAATTCTCCTGCACTAATATAGCCTAAATCTTGACATTTTGGACACTCCCACTTTGGCTCATAGATAGCCGAAGACAGTCCATTTTCTTTTAGAAGCACTTGTTGCTTAGCCTGTAGTGCTTCAAGATCTGTCTTTATCAATTCAGACTGTTCTTTATCATGAAGACTTAAAAATCTTGCTAATTTTAAATATCGTACTGATACTTCTCTATCTAGCTGTTCTAATTCAGGTAGTCTAACATACACCTCTGCTAAGAGATGATCTCTTTGCCTTATCTTTTCTAACCTTAAAGCATCTCTATCTTTCATTACCATTCCACCAAATCACTAAAATCTCGATACCCTGTTGAGTTTACAAACTTATTGTTTTTTGTTTCTTTTGGCTTTGTTTCTCTTCTTGTCTTCGTTGATGTATTCGTTGATTTTTTATACGCCTCATATCGCTCAAGATCTTCTTTGGAAAAAATCTCATGCGTATACCAATCTTCTAGAATTTTTTTGATATAGCCAAAAGAAGGGTTATCTGCATTAATTGTCCTATCACAAGCTAAAATAATCATTTCATGACTAAAGCCCAATTGTTTAGACCAATTATGATACATCTCTTCTTGAGCCACAGTTGGCGTATTGTATTTCCCAATTCTTTTTAAAACCTCTCGTACCTTGTTTTTTTCAAAATTTAATTGCTTTAAATACTGTTCTAGTCCATCTAAGCTATTAACCCCAGCCCCATAAAGCATCTTAGCAAAAAAATCATATTGATAGCTATCTTTACGATGAGCTTGATAAGCCAAAAAACTTTGATAAATAAGTGCTTCATCCCAATTGTATTTTGTCAGCACTTCACTGAGGGCATATTTTTCTTTAGGACTAAGAAAATACCCTTTTTCCTTTTCTATCCTTTTCATTAAACGTTCTAAAACAGTAGTAGAAGAGACTTCTTCTTTGGTTTCGCTTTCTCCAGAAAGTATCATAATCTGATCAAAAAGAGGGGAAAAATCTACCTCTCCACTTTTTTCATCATATAAAATCAGACCTTTTTCCTTTAATCCTCTCACTGCTAGTAAACCCAACTTATCTTGTTGTTCCACTTTACCTTCCAAGTACAAAAGGTACATCAACTGACCAACTTGTTCAAAATCTAAGGCTAAAATATCCAAAAACGCCATCAAGCGTTTAGGTACACTGACACTTCCTCCAGTGAACAGCCATGATAACATTGTTTTTGCCATTTTACGACACCAACCCTGTAACCCTAATATTGACTGATAACACATCTAAGCCTGTCATTTCCTCTAAAACAGTCTTTATCTTTTTTTGAAAACCTCGTATTTTCTCTTGAAGCGGTTCACCATAATTCATTTTGGTTTCACAAGTCATCCAAACACCGTAATTTTCAATCTTAACATTGACCTTAAAGCCATCCAAAAAATATTTATTATTTTTTGCTTCATAGCGTACAATTTCACGTACAACTTGATCTGAAATCGTAATTTTGCCCAAAGCAGAAAAACTTGGACGAACAATAGATTTTTCTAAGTTTTTATCTGTTGATTTTTTGGGTTTCTTTTTGCGAAAATGTGCTACTGGATTAATCCAATAATTGGTCATATGCTTTTTAACTTCTACAGCAGGAAGTGGAATAATATGTTTTCCTAAACTCCTCATCTCTTTTGCAGTCGCCATCTCCTCTGGAGATGAAATCTCTTCTATAAAGATAATTTCTTTTAATTTTGGTAGGGCTAAGGCCTCTGATATTCTATCAATCATATGTTCAGAAGTACCTATTACCAAAAGTTTTTGAGGTTTTTCCTTTGCCAGAGCAAGTTTCATCTCCTCTGCGTGACTATTATCAAGAAAGATCGCTCTTTTTACAGCAGCGACCACGGTCTTTTCTGTTTTAGCTGACTTTCCAGCAAGTTTGACACCACGACTAATCAAGATTCCATCATCAATAATATGTGTAATTTGCTTATCTGTTGCAACATCCATAGCATGATAACTTTTCCCAGTGCCACTAGCACCTACCAAAGCATAGACTTCCATTGCCACCGACCTCTTTCACTTTTTTATCATAATAAGGATAGGCCAAATTAAAGTTTGTCTTATAGGCTAAAACATTAATTCCTTTTATCATAGCTTCTTCCATAAGCTTTACAAACTCACTATCAGACTCATCATTAAAATATAATCTATCTCTATCCTCACCCATTAAAACAAACACAATTGCACCCTTATAACCCTCATTTTGTAAAGCCATTAATTCCTTGATATGTTTTTTTCCTCTTTCCGTTGGTGCGTCCGGAAAAAGGGCATAGTCAGGAAAAAAATAATTCACTGACTTTACTTCTATGATCCACTCGCCTTCTGAAGTTGTCAGTAAAAAATCAAAGCGACTATTGCCCAAACTAACTTCTCTCTGTAGTTTTAAAATCTTACCAAAATCGTGCAGTAAATTTTCTTTCAACCAAACTTCTACCATATCATTGGCATAAGTTGCTTGAAGCATAATCTTTTTTTGATGTTCATTTTCAATCATTAAAAGCGTATACTGCGTCTTTCTATTTACTTTATTAGAAAACTCTAAATAAACTTTTCGACCTTCCACCAAAAGTTCACGCATTCTTCCTGTATTGGCTAAATGTGCTAATACTTTCTCTCCAGAAAGAAGCCTGACCTCAACAACAAAACGATTCACTCTTCTGATATAAGTGCCATAAATCAATGTTTCAAGATTCATAATCCCTCCATATCACCATTATACAAAAGATTTCAGGGATTTTCATTAGCGATTTCAACCCTATTAAAAAAAGCGTAGATACACGCTTGTATCTACGCTTTTTTTATTATGAAAGTACATCAAGTTGTACGTTAGCTACCCCTGCACTAATCATGTCAATCTTTCCTGCTGCTGCATAAGAAAGGTCAATAATTCTACCTGGTGCTAATTCTCCACGGTCAGTAATACGCACAATGACACTGAGTCCATTAGTGAGATTAGTCACTTTGACACGAGTACCAAATGGTAAACCATTGTGTGCCGCTGTAAGTGCATTCATATCAAAACGTTCCCCACTAGCAGTCAAATTCCCATGAAGTGCTGCACCATACCAACTTGCCTGACCTCTTTGCGTTGACTTAACCGTTGTTGGTGCTGCTTGTGCTTTTGCTACAGCCTTTGCAGGTGTTGTAACAGCCTTAACAGGTGTTACTGCTGGTTTTGCTGCAACTACATTTGAAGTCACTGCAGCTTTAACTGAAGGTACTGGTGCTTCAGTCTTTGTTACTACCGGTGCTTTAGCTTCTTTATGTTCATCAAGGTTTTCTAATACCAAACCTGTTGGTGCATTATCATAAAGTTTTAGAGTATTATTTTTTCCAATCCAACTGGTATCGCTATTTTTAAGAATTGCTTCATAAAAGTTTTTAGTGAAATACAGATGATTATTATAAGATAAGTAACCGTAACTACCTACTTTAGTATAAGCCAATTTCTTCTTATCATCCAAAACCACTTGATAAGTTTTATTTTTTTCTTTTAAGAGTAACTTATTTTGATCTTCCTCTGTCTTTTGTTCGAGAGTAATCCCAAATTTATCAAAGATAGGTTTTGCTGGATAATAACGATTTGCATTTTGGACTAAAATATCTTCTTTTTTATAAGTAACAGCAACTTCACTTGCTGCCCAAGATGAGAAAACTGGTGCACAAAAACTTAAGAAAAGCACCAAACCAATCACACTTTTTTTCAATTGTTTACGTAATAAAATAAGCATCTCCTCCAATTCTTGAAAGCATTCAATGAAATACTATGCTTAAATTATAGCCAAAAATCTTTTTCTCTGTCCCAATTTACTACCTTGTTATAAAAGATTGTAAAAAAAATAGATATTTTTTTCTAAAAAATATTCTTATTAAGAATAAAAACTTTTCGATTTTGAGTTCATCTGATTTTTTACGATACTATTCCTTATTAATAAAACTTTCTACTATTTTGTATTTTTTATGTCATTTTTTATACCACAAATTTTCAAAATAAATAACAATGGGAATATTATATTAAAACTTTTCTTATATTTTTTATTGTATAAAAAACAAAGACAGCAAAATAGATTCTCTATTTTGCTGCCTTTGACCAAATGAAATTTATGTTTTCTTACTTTACCTCTCATTAAAAGCTCAACTAATGTACTTTCACCAACTGATAATTCAAATCCTTTAGCATTCGTTTATCACTTTTAACTGTAATACCAGAGGTCGTCAACATATCACCAGAAATAGCTGCATTAGCACCCGATAAAAAACAAGCCCTTCCTTTGTCTTCCAACAATCCTCGTCCCCCAGCCAAACGAATGAAAGCTTTGGGGAGCAAAAAGCGATAAATTGCCACAATTTTACACAATTCTTCCAAAGTCAATCTAGGCTGATTTTCCATAGGTGTTCCAAGAATAGGATTTAACATATTGATTGGAACACTCTCTATCTTTAAAGTACGTAAACTAAGTGCCATATCTATCCTATCTTCGATACTTTCACCCAATCCCATAATACCACCACTACAGACGTCCAGTCCAACTGCTTGAGCTGCTTGAATCGCTTTTATCTTATCTTGAAAGCTATGTGTCGTACAAACAGAAGGAAAAAAACGTTCTGAAGCCTCTAAATTATTATGGATTCTTTCTACACCTGCTAATTGCAACTTTTGATATTGTGCTTGATTTAATAATCCAAAAGAAGCGCAAATTGATAGCTGACATTCTTTTTTGATTTTTTTGATGGTCTCACACATCTGATCTATCTCATCATCAGGCAAGGTACGTCCAGCTGTAACAATCGAATAACGTAACACACCTTGACGAGCATTTTTCTTAGCATCCTCTATAATTGTTTCATCAGAAAGAAGGGTGTAAATTTTAGAATCAGTATGATAGTGACTTGATTGGGCACAAAAACGACAATTTTCACTACACCTTCCACTTTTTCCATTGATAATCGTACAAAGATCAAAGTGATTAGCACAATAATATTGACGAATCTTATTAGCCTCTCTTGCTAGTTGTTCAAGAGGAATTTCATAAAGCCACATGGCTTCTTCTTTCTTTAGCGAATAGCCCTCTAAAACAAGATTTGTCAACATCTTAAGACGTCTTTTCATAACCACACCCCTAATCAATTCTTCTCTATAATCACTTCATCACGCTTTAAATCTATAAAATCAAACTACTCAAACACGTCCATTCTTTCCTTAATTATACATCAAAAGCGAGTAACCTAAAATACAGGCTACTCGCTTTAGCTCTCTTCACTTCATTAAACTTATATAAAATCCAATAAATAACCATAGCCCTGTTTTTCCATCTCCTCTTTAGGAATGAATTTAATTGCCAGACTATTAATGCAAAATCTCAAACCACCTGTCTCTTTTGGACCATCATCAAAAACATGACCCAAATGGGAATCACCTGAACGACTTCTAACCTCAGTCCTATGCATGCCAAAACTTGTATCTTCTTGATACCTTACGACCTCTTCTGCTATGGGTTTTGAAAAACTCGCCCAACCACAGTGAGAGGCAAACTTATCTTTAGAAGAAAATAATGGCTCCCCTGTCACAACATCAACATAGATACCTTTTTCAAAATTATTCCAATAGCGATTGGTAAAGGCTTGCTCAGTTTTATCTTCTTGCGTAATCGCATATTCTTCTGGGGTTAATTTCTTTTTTAAGTCTTCTTTGGAAGGCTTTGGATACTTTGCCTTATCAATTAGAGGCTGATTGACTTGACTTAAATCAAGATGACAATAGCCCTGAGGATTTTTCTCAAGATAATCTTGATGATAGTCCTCTGCCAAAACGTAATTTTTTAAAGGTTCAACCTCTACTGCTACCTTCTGATGAAGCTCTTCCTCTTTTTCCTTCACTACCTTTTCAATCACCTTTAAGTCTTCATCATTCTGATAATAGATACCTGTTCGGTATTGACTTCCAATATCATTACCCTGACGATTGACACTCAGTGGATCAATCACTCTAAAATAATGTAATAATACCTCCCGTAATGATAGCTTGTTCGTATCATATTTAAGGTGTATTGTCTCTGCATGTCCTGTCCTGCTCAGCTTACGGTAAGTTGCCTCATCACTCTGACCATTGGCATAACCCACAGAAACTTCTTCCACGCCATTAATACGAGAAAAATAGGCCTCTAAGCCCCAAAAACAGCCACCTGCCAAATAGATTTCTTTTATCGCTTTATGCTTTTCCATAGTTTCACCTGCCTTTGTTTCACTCATCTCTTGATGAGACGTTTTGTCCACTGTTACATCTTGGTTTAACATGCCTTTAGCACCACACCCAGTCAATAAAAGTAGACTACCTAAAAGAAAAACAATACCAGTTTTTTTAAACATAAAATATTTCCTTTCGTCTACTTAATCAATTCTATTGCAAAAAATGAACGCAATCTTACTAGGCAAGAATGATTTTTTTACTCACTTTTTAGCCAAGCTTACAAACACACAAGCATGATCAGAGAGCTTAAAATCCAGCGTTTGAATGGCTTGAACAACGTAGCTATCCTTCGGAATAAGCACATGGTCGATTGTCGTCCTAAAGTAAGAAGGTAATCTCGTGTGCCATGTCCCTCGACCAAATTTGGGTAAATAGCTCAAGGCATCCTCGTAAGTCCCTAGCTCATTCATTGCCCCATGCCTCATTGTAGCATTAAAATCGCCTATAATAATAGCATCTCTATATTGTTTTGAAAGATGATGTGCTATTAGCACTAAGTCCCTTTCCCAAGCATTCATCAGGGCTGGAAGTGGTGGTGCTGTATGCAGGCCAACAATAGCTGGCTTAGCCTTATCCTTTGCTTGTAAGACCACTGTGCCAAAACTCGTCATATTATCTTCTCTGACCATACGATAGCCAGAAAAATCTTTCTTAGTGATAACCGTTACAGGGGCAATCCCTCCCCCTGTCTTGGGAGAAAGGAATACCTCATACCGATCAAAGTCTAGACCAACTTCTCTAAAGCTAGCTTCTAAGCTTTGGTTTTCGAGTTCAGGAAAAACAGCAATATCAGCATCATAGTCTTTAAAAATTTTTTCAATATGTGCTTTATTTAAATTATCCAGCGTATTCCACTCGACAATCTTAATCGTCTTAGTCTCCTCTAGTGAAGTTGTTTTAGTGGGCTCACTTCCACCTATCATAAAAACTAAAGAAAGCAACCCTATTGCTAGCCAAAATAGTCCTATCTTCCTTTTCTTCAAGATTATCTGATTAATCAATAAACAGATGCCAAAAATGACAAGGGAACCTATCACCAGACTCCCACCAAATAAAATAGGAAACGAATAAAATTGTGCAAAAAAGAGTTTAGTGGATAGAGCAATATTTAAGCTACTACTAGGAAAAAATACATGTGACATGATAATAACGCCATAGATACTCACAAGTAAAAACTTTATCATCAAGACAATTTTTTTCATAATAGACTACACCCTAACCAAGCCTTGGTTTCTCCAATTCATTTTAATACCCTTTTTTTTACCTATTTTAAAAAAAACTAATAGCGCTATTCTCTTTGTTCTTCAAAGGCTTTCACTAGACTAATCGTATCCTTAACTTGAAAGCACCCTATTTGAGGATTCACAGTAATCTCCTCATAGATATCTTCTAAGGTAGAGGCAGGCGCTAGTATACCCAAGAGATAGTCTTCTAAGTCAACATGTCCTATCTTTTCAAAGGAGGACAAAATCTTGCCCAAATCCTTATGATTAAACCAACAATCTGTTTTTAAACAATATGCTGTATTTAACTTTCCACAAGCGATTTGGCTCTGTAGAAAATCATCCATAGTTGGTTTTGTTTTCTTTAAAAGTCTTGTACAAGCCAAATGGTATTCTATCTTTCTTGGACTTTCATCAACTGCTGAAACAAACAAAACACCATACGCTGTTTCAAACTTTATGGCAAAAACATCGCCTACATTAAAATAAGGTGTGCGCTTTGTCTTTGGTTTAGGCACCTTGAGGGGTCTTGGATTTTCACGGCTTAACTGCTTAGCTAATTTGTTTAAGACCTTTTGTCGCTGACCCAAGGCAGTTTCATCCATCTTGAGCCATGTTTCACTGGCACCCTTTTGAATGATTGCCAAGGCTTTTTGTTTAATCTCCTCTGGCAAATGACCGATTTTCCATAGAGAATAAGCAAGTGCTGTCCAATAAAGCTCTGTATAAAAATCATCAATACAATAAGTTGCTTCATCTTCTAAGATAGTTGCGATAATTTTATCAACAGCTTCTCCATCTTTATAGGTTTCAACAATGTAGTTATAAATATCATAACCCTCATCACTATCTATAATATCTACGCCATCTATTGCCATAAAATCGCCTCCTCACAAGCGATAAGTTTTTTCATCACTAATAAATGGAGACGATAACAGCACATCCTTTTTCTGCCATACGTGTATAAAATGCTTTTAAACTGTCAAAAGCATAGCTAAGCTCTTCCTTAATTTCATCAATTTCTTCTTCATATGACCAAATATTAGGATAAATATCATTTTGAGCAAAATGAGTCATCTCAAATTTATCAAGGTAGGACTCAAAATCAAGGGCTTCTAATGCCTTAGCGATTTCTTTGACCCTATCTGCTCGTATGCCAGCGATAAATTCTTCAACCTCTTCATCAGTAAGGCTATCCTGTCCTACAATTGCCTCACTGATTAAATCCTCTTCAATTGGCTCAGCAGCAGATTTTCCAGTGAGTAAAAAATGGAGAGCATCCCACATCTTATCTAAATCACAAATTTCTATATCATCATTATCTTGTGCATCTTCTATCGCATCAATATCCATAAATGTTTCCAAAACCTCATCTGTTGTTTCCTGATAATTTGCAATGATACCCAATTTTCCTTACCTCCATAGTTTATTTTTTTAATTTTTTATCGAACAACATTATTCTAGCACTTAAAAAGTCATATTCCAATGTAGTATCTTCTATCAAACTGGATTTTATTTTTCTCTAATCCATTAAAATTGTAAAAAATAAAAACTGACTTTTAAAAGTTAACCTTCTAAAAGTCAGTTTTTTATTATTTATAATTAAGCTTTTGTTTTGAGGACTTCAGCACAACGTGGGCAAACATCTGGATGATTAGCATCTTTACCAATATCATCACTATATTTCCAACATCTTGGACATTTTTCACCACTCACTTGAGCCACTTTTATTGCCACACCTTGGAGTTCATCACTGATCGTTGCCCCTTCTACCTTTTCTTCAAAGGTATGACAATGCACCTTACTCACAAGGAAAATATCTTCTAAGACAACCTGTGCATTCTCAATAAAGTCTTGCCATTCTTTATCAAGATAGAGGTTTACCTCTGCATCCAAAGAATTCCCTATCAATTTTTCACTACGTGCCACTTCAAGTGGTCTTGCCACCTCATCTTTAAGGGCAAGTAATTTTTGATATTTTTTCTCTAAGGCCTCATCATAAACCTTTGCCTCAAAGGTTGGCCAATCATTGAGTTGAACGCTGATTGGTTTATCTTCTAATGGCAAGTATTTGAACACTTCTTCTGAAGTAAAGGCAAGGATTGGTGAAATGATTTGATTGAGTTTAACACAAATTTCATAAATAGCACTTTGACAAGAGCGACGATTTAAGCCATCATCCTCATTGGCATACAATCTATCTTTAGCGATATTGAGATAAAAAGCACTCATATCAGTATTACAGAAGTTAAAAACCTCACGATACACATTATGGAATTCATAGTTATCATAGCTTGCATAGACCTTATCCACTAATTTTGCTAGCTTCATTAATGCCCACTTATCAAGTTCTAACATTTCTTCATAAGGAACAGTATTGGTTTTAGGATCAAAATCATAAAGGCTGCCCAAGAAATATCTAAAGGTATTTCTTATCTTGCGATAAGCTTCCCCTGTTTGTTTTAAAATATTATTGGAAATAGAAATATCTGAGCGATAGTCTGTAGAAGATACCCATAAACGTAAAATATCCGCACCTTGCTTATTGATGACATCAAGGGGATCAACGCCATTACCTAAAGACTTACTCATCTTACGACCTTGTTCATCAACCACAAAACCATGGGTCAAGACAGCCTTATAAGGAGATTGTCCCTTTGCTGCCACACCAGTACATAAGGAAGAGTTGAACCAACCTCTATGTTGGTCACTACCTTCAAGATAAAGATCAGCTGGCCAAGAAAGTTCTTTTCTTGTGGTAAGCACCCCAACATGGCTTGAACCAGAGTCAAACCATACATCCATGATGTCAGTTTCTTTGGTAAAGTGATTGCCACCACATTTTGGACAAGTGTAGTTTTCTGGCAAAAGTTCTTTTTCTGTCATAGCAAACCAAGCATCAGAACCTTTTTCTCTAAAAATTTCTTGAACATTACCAATCGTGGTATCATCCATGATAATTTCATGGCAATCATCACAATAAAATACAGGAATTGGTACCCCCCAAATTCTTTGACGTGAGATACACCAGTCTCCTCTATCACGTATCATGTTACCAATACGTTCTCTACCCCAGCTTGGAATAAACTCAATGTGGTTTTCAATTTGATCCATAGCTTCTTTTCTAAAACCATCAATAGAGGCAAACCATTGGCTCGTTGCTCTAAAAAGGGTAGGTGTCTTACAACGCCAACAAAGAGGATAAGAGTGATTGATGTGTTCTTTTTTAAGCAGGTAGCCATGTTCTGATAGCCATGTAGGAATGACTTTATTCGCCTCTTTTGTAGAAAGGTCAGCAAAAATTCCTGCATCCTTGGTTAAGTTGCCCTTATTGTCCAGTGGTGATAAAACTGCTAGATTATAACGTTTGGCGACAACAAAGTCATCATTACCATGTCCCGGTGCGGTATGGACGCAACCTGTACCAGCATCTAAGGTGACATGGGTTCCCAAAATCACGATAGAGTCTCTTTGGGCAAAAGGATGTTGGCAAACCAAGTGTTCCAAATCTTTACCCTTATATTGCTCTACAATAGTTGGCACTTGCTCAAAGCCCACGGCTTTAGAAACGCTTTCTAACAGATCCTTAGCAACGATATAGTACTCTTCTCCAACTTGAACTTTGACATAGTCAAAGGTTTCATTTAAACACACTGCCATGTTTGCCGGCAGTGTCCAAGGGGTTGTTGTCCAAATAACAAAATAAGTATTTTTTTCATCAACTTTTCCTTTGCCATCTTTTAATGGAAACTTCACATAAATAGATGGCGAAGTGACATCACCATACTCAATTTCTGCTTCTGCAAGCGCTGTTTCGCAAGATGGGCACCAATGCACTGGCTTTGTCCCTTTATAGATATAGCCCTTTTTGACCATCTCACTAAAAACGCCTATTTCTTCTGCTTCAAACTCTTTATCCAAAGTCAGATAAGGATGATCCCAATCTCCTCTCACACCAAGACGCTTAAACTCATCACGTTGGATGCCAACAAATTTCTTTGCATATTCTGCACAAGCTTGGCGAAAACCGACTTGATCTTTACTGTGCATATCAAGACCAACATTTTCAATTGCCTTTAACTCGATTGGCAAACCATGAGTATCCCAGCCAGGAACATAAGGGGTATCAAAACCTGTCTGACTCTTAAACTTAATAATCATATCCTTTAAAATTTTATTTACGGTATGGCCTAGATGAAGATGTCCATTGGCATAAGGTGGGCCATCATGAAGAATAAATTGTTTTTTGCCTTTATTTTTTTCTTGTACCCTTGCATAAATATCTTCTTTTTCCCAAAATTCTAAGGTCTTTGGTTCATTTTCCGGCAAATTGCCACGCATAGGAAAATCTGTTTGGGGCAAATTTAGTGTTTGCCCATAGATTTTTTCATTTTCTTTTGACATGTTAACACCTCTTAAAAAATAATAAAAAAAGACGCCCCAAATAAAGGGACGACAATATCGTGGTACCACCCAAATTCCGATCACTCGGCACTTATTCTAGCCTTAACGGAGCCAGCGAGTAAGCTTACTAGTAATTCAGCTTACCAACTCAGAGAGGATATATAAAACCAACCTTTTATCTACCTTTCACCATCTGTAGACTCGCTAAAAAAGATACCCGATTTTATACGTGTTCTCATCAGTGTTTTTATGATATTGGAACAATATTAACTATTCTTAGTTACCTTGTCAAGTTAAATATATTGATAAACCGTCAATCTAATTTTATCTTTTCTGGTATAGCCGGCTTCTTCACCAATCTTAAACTTACCATAACCACGCACAGAGACAACATCATCAAGATAAAATGTTCGTGATGGCTTTGTTTCAACTTGGTAATTGACCATCACTTGCTCTTTTTCAATCAATTTTGCCCCATCAGCACGAGAAAGATGAAATACCTTAGCCACTACACTATCTAGTCGCAAGGAGGTTAATTGTAAATTAAGCGCTTTAAACTTTGGTGTTGGTTTTTCCCAAGTGCTAAATTCACCCTTTGTCACTGTCAATGGTACTTTCTTAACTGATAAAGGACTAGATAGAACATAGTCTTCGATACTTTCATCTAAAATAATATCGGCACCATCGTCATAAACAATGATGTCGCCAAATTTTTCCCTTTTGATACCCAAGCTCATTAGTACACCAAGGTAGTCTCTATGGGTTGCTTTTAAAAATTCTTTTTTACCTCTTAGATACAATAAACATAACGGCGTATCATCTATCAGTGTTAAAGCTTCCATGCTAAAGATGGCTTTTAAGCGATTTGCCTCCTCATAACCACCCCATAGGTAGGTATGATTATCTAAATTACTCACTTCATTCATCGCTTCCAAAAGAAGCTCTCTAGGATAAAAATCGCTAGCTGTCGTCTGCCAGTAGCGATTGGTTTTTTCTATTTTTTCAGTTAAACGTCTAACAAGAATTTCTTTCTCAGTCATCTCTTAACCTATCAAAAACACAAGGCTACGAATAATAAACCTCTCTATAAAACCTAATAAAAACATAGCAGCCAGTGGTGACCAATCTAAAGGAGAAGTCAACGCACTAGGCAAAATCTGGCGAATAAATGACAAGAAAGGTTCAGTAACATCATAAACAAAACGTACCCATTTTGCATAAGAATTAGGTGTAATCCATGAAAATACAACTCGTATAAGAATAAAAATCTCAAAGAACCAAAATGCTGCTGAAATAAGTCTAATAAGATAAACCAACAACATATCCACTAAGCCTCCTTGCCCAGTCTCTCTGAATGTTCCTTTGCTTTTGTCAATGCTTCAATCAAAGTGTAACGTAGATGATGAGCCTCTAATACCTCTAAGCCACGCATGGTCATTCCACCAGGTGAAGAGACCTCATTTTTTAACGTAAAACTTGATTTTTCACTTTCTTTTAACATCATTCCTACACCAATAAAGGTCTCTGCAATGAGATTTTCTGCTAAGTTTCTCGTCAAGCCATTTCTCACAGCACCATCTGCTAAAGCCTCTGCAATCAAATACAAAAATGCAGGAGAAGTCCCATTAATTGCTGAAGTGATATCTAAGTATTTTTCTTCTACCCAAAGGATTTCTCCTATTGCAGAAAACACCGCTTCAGTGTTTTTTCTATCTTCTTCACTAAGATGACCCCGCTCAGAAAGTGTCGTCATAGACTTACCAATAGCCGCAGAAGTATTTGGCATAATACGCACAATACGATTATGCAAAATGGCATGTTCAAGTTTCTCAAGATTGACGCCAGCCATAATAGAAAGCACCAATGGTTTTTTTACCTTAGCTTCAAATACATCCCCTAGGTCACTACAAACACTTTGAAACATCTGTGGTTTCACTGCAAAAACAACGATATCACAAGTTTCATAAATCTCTTTTGAAGACTCAAGTGCTGTAATCTGATAACGTTCTTTTAGGTGCATTCTCTTTTCCACAGTAGGATTATAAAAATAGATATTTTCTGGTGTATCACAATAAACTGACTGGCACAACCTAGCAATAATCATCTGAGCCATATTACCTGCGCCAATAAAACCAACTTTCATCTTAGAGATCATTTTTACCACGCGTTCTATTAACCCAATCAGATACAGATGGACCATTAATTGTATCTTCTAAGGAACGGTGCAACTCATTATCTAATTCAACATCATTTGGCAGACAGATAAAAATAGCCCCTTGATCATTAATTTTTTGGATACTTCCTTGAATCGCAAAAATAGCACCACTCACAAAATTAACGATATTGACAGCATCTTCCACATCTGTTGATTGCAAATCAATGACCACAATGTCACCTTTGAGAAGATTATTCACGACCGTTTGTGCATTTTCAAAATGCACTGGTTGCATGAGTACAATACGTGCCTTAATAGGTCTGTCCATGTTATTTTGTACTTCAAGACCACCACCAGTTGGATATCTAGATAGTCTCGAAGCCGATGTCGCACGTTGACGAAGTGGTTCTCTATAAGCTGGCTGATCGACAATTTCTTCTACGACATCATCATCATAATAATAATCGTCATCGTTATCGGCCTCCTCACGGAACCCCATCGCATCTAACATCCTATTAAATAAGCTCATTAACTTTACCTCCGTCTTTACTTAAAAATCGCACTGCCAATGCGCACCATATTCGCGCCTTCTTCAACTGCAATACGATAGTCTCCACTCATACCCATAGAAAGGTATTTCATTTCAACATGACTTAACTTCTTTTCCTTCATTTCAGAAAATAAAGTATACATTTCTTTAAATATAGGTCTGACATCTTCTTTGTTTTCATAATTCGGAGCAATTAACATCAGTCCCATTACTTTAAGATGAGGGAAGTCTTGCATCTTTTCTAAAAATACAGGTACTTCTTCTTTGGACATACCAAATTTTTGTTCTTCATCTGCAATATTGACTTGAATTAATACTTCTATTACCTTCTCTCTTGCACTTGCTCTTTTTTCAATTTCTTCAGCAAGGGAAAGTCGATCTAAGGAATGTATCATACTGACTTCATCTATAATCTGCCTAACTTTATTGGTCTGCAAGTGCCCTATCACATGCCAAGTGATATTTTCATCTCGCAAAGGTTCGACCTTAGTGAGTAATTCTTGGACACGATTTTCACCAAAGATACATTGTCCAGTCTTTCTTAATTCTCTTAATTTCTCTACATCTTGAAACTTTGTCACCGCTACTAAGGTAACCGGCTCGGGAAAAGGAGCCAGTATTTTTGCCTCTTCTATATTTTGTAAAATCTTATTTATATTTTCTTGAATAGACACTTCTAATCACCTCATTACATAATGTCCCCAACTTTAACCCTGTCAGGATTTAAGATAATTACCGTTTTTTCAGGTAAGGACTTGCAGTAATACAGTTCACCTTGTTGGTCAATGACCTCTAAAGGTCGCCAAGCAACAATACCATCATTTAATACAAATACACCAAGTGTTTTTTTATCATCTGCAGGAACGATTGTTCCAGCAGAAATCTCTAACACAGCTTCTTTCAAGATGTAAATTTCAGCGTTTAATACACGATTAGTCAAAAGCTTATCACTTGCAGAAACCAATTCAAATTCACAAAATATCGTCTTTCCGTCAGGATTATCCTTCATAGAAACAACTGTTGCTTTTGTTGTTTCACCTAAATCTTTAAAATCAACACGAACAATATCGCCCACTTTTGCAAAAACTGGTTTTTGAAGCTTTGGTACATTCATATACAGGAGAACTGGTTTTAGATTATCAATCACCTTAGCAACACGTTCACCTTTTTCTGATACAACAGTCTTTTTAGTTGAACTTTTCTCAACCTCATACATACGATTAAAATCAAGGCCTCGAATATCATCTGCTGTTTTTAAAAGCTCATAACCATCAATGTGGTAACTTACCAAACCAGAAATCGGTGCATAAAATTCCTTTTTCGAAGTATTCTCAGCTGTATTACCAGCGACACTGAATACGACGTGGTTTTTTGCAACTCTAGTACCTTCACGTTTTATCGGTTTAATTTCCCCTAAAATATCACTTTGAATCATGTTGTTTTCTGTACGTAAGAAACCCATTCCTTGAATAGAACGGCGCTCAAACTCACTTTCAATCTCGTAAGTACGCACTAATGTTGTATTGACTAGATTATAGACACCATTTCCAATAAACCAAATTAATATGAATAAAATTAAACCTATAATAATCACTTGGGGAAGATCTAAACCCGTGCGTTTAATTGAACTTTGAATTTTTTCATTTACTCTCATATAAATCCCTACTTAAATGGTATCAGAGTACATTATAAACTATCTATATACATCTGGCTAGCCTTTTAAAATTAAAATTTCCTTACAAAAATGAAAAAAAGCTATCGCCTTCGCGATAGCTTTTGCTGAGCCATGAAGGATTCGAACCTTCGACACCCTGATTAAAAGTCAGGTGCTCTACCGACTGAGCTAATGGCTCAAACTGGGGTAACAGGATTCGAACCTGTGAATGCGGGAGTCAAAGTCCCGTGCCTTACCGCTTGGCGATACCCCAATAAAGGTGGATGATGGGAATCGAACCCACGAGTCCCGGAGCCACAATCCGGTGCGTTAACCACTTCGCCACACCCACCATACCTAAAAAAGCGTGCCTGGAGGGATTCGAACCCCCGACCCTCGGATTAGAAGTCCGATGCTCTATCCAGCTGAGCTACAGGCACAAAAAAGCGGGTGATGGGAATCGAACCCACGTAGCTGGCTTGGAAGGCCAGAACTCTACCATTGAGTTACACCCGCTTGCCAAAAAAAATTATCGGGGCGGAGGGATTCGAACCCCCGACCCCATGGTCCCAAACCACGTACGCTACCAAACTGCGCTACGCCCCGACAACGTAGACAATGATAGCATGGTTTTTTTTTTATGTCAACACTTTTATATTAATTTTATTGAATTTTATTAAATTTTTTTAAAAAACTATCCGAAATATTTTCTACATTTCTAAGCATATATGGCAAAATTAGTCCTTTTAGCTGTACAATTTTTTTAATTTCATTATCAATTTCAAGTAAAGTTTTAAAAGTTTTAACCTGCCATTTCTCCAACTCCACCTTTTCTAAATCAATCTTATATTCCTGAAGTTCTGCAAATAAATTATAATAATTATAGGCAATATC
>CALIQN010000006.1 GCA_938044045.1 uncultured Peptococcaceae bacterium | reverse complement strand
CGTTTTTAAAATAATTTTTTCTAAATCCAAGGTCTTATTTGAAACAATCGTAAAGTCATCTACGCCTAACATACTTGCAAAACGAATAGCGGACATAAAGTTTTGTGGCAAGGTTAAGCTATCCAAAAGTTCTTGCGCCAGTTCATGATGCTCAATTAACTGCATATTTCTTGTATTAATAACAGGAAAATCTAATGGAAAAATTTCATGCTCTCTTAAGGTCTCAGCATAATGTGCAATTGCTTCTTTCGCATAAATCATATGGAGGGCTTGATTCTCATAAAGCAACCGACACCCTATCTCAGGCATACTGGCACAGACTTTATCCAAAATCCTTTTCTTTCCAGAAAGTAAAATATCTTCTTTAGAAAAATGATCCACCACATTTAAAAGATTATTTTGGTCTGATAGAGAAGAAACCAGCTCTAACAAATCATCCATCCTTGGCGTTGTCACAAGTGCTGTTACTAAAGAGGGATCAGCGGCTTGATCAATTGCCTCTCTTCTTGCTTGAGCAAGGGCTAAAATGGAATGATCAGAATAGGCACCTGCTAAGTGCAAGGCTAAAAGTTGTCCTTCACCCACACCAAAGGCAAAATCAAATTGCGACCCCTCAAAACCTTCTGCTTTAATTTCTTGATTTAACTCAAGACCCTTACGCAAAAATTTCTGATCATGACTTAAATTATCATCATAAATGATACATTTCATTCTCTAAATCTCTCCTTGAAATCAAGTTTCTGGCAAAATATAGACCGCCATACCAAATAGCTCAGGCCCTGAATGAATACCAAGGGCTGCTCCTAGTTCCACTTCTATAACTTCCCCTTGACCTAAAACGCTTTCCCTAAGTCTTGATTTAAACATCATATATTCATCATTATTCAAACCATAGCAGATAGCAACATGATAATGATGATGCCCTAGTTTAAACTTCTCAGCCAAATCTATCATTTTTTCGATAGATTGCTTTCTTCCTCTTGCCTTAGACAATGTTTCATAAATCCCATCTGCATTACAAGTAATAACGGGTTTGATCTTGAGCGCTGAGCCAAATAAGGAAGAGACTAGGCCTATACGTCCACCTTTTTGTAAATACTCCAAGGTACCTACTGAAAAGAAGACCTTGCAATTTTCAATTTGTCCCTGCATATAGTCTACTAAGGTTTTAAAGTCCATCCCTTCCTCAATGCGATTAATCGCATCAAGGGCAAATAAACCTGTTGCGATACCAATATTTTTGGTATCTAAAACAAAAATCTCAACATCAGAAATGCTCTTTGCCATCAAACTCATCATATTATAGGTACCACTCAACTGACTAGAAATTGAAACGATGAGTATCTGCTTATAACCTAGACTTTTTATCTTATCAATGGCGTCTAAAATATCTTGACCACTTGGTAAAGATGTCTTAGGAATCTCATTATGAAGGTTTTGATACACTTCTGTTGCTGTAATCGTTACCCCATCGACATACTCTCTATCTTTGTAGATAATACGAAACGGTACTCTAAAAACATTTTCTCTGTCACAATATGCTTTAGGTAAATCACTGCCACTATCAACTATTACGGCTATTTTACTCATTGTAACCTCCTCATACATTACGATATCTTGCAACTATCTTAATTAACAGATAGCCTTATTATCAGATTTTAAAACTATCCCTACAAATTTAGTAGTTGTGGCGTATAATGTCAATAGCCTTTCTGTGCTTTGATGCCCCACGCACTTGAAGTGTAAAAAATTTTACCAATTTTAATCAATTATTTTACTTAAAAACGTTTGACAAGTTAACACTTCTATGCTAATATAATATCTGTTCTAAACGGCGACATGGCCAAGTGGTAAGGCAGAGGACTGCAAATCCTTTACCCTCAGTTCGAATCTGAGTGTCGCCTTTGCCGGAGTGGCGGAACAGGCAGACGCACAGGACTTAAAATCCTGCGAGGCTAACCCCTCGTACCGGTTCGATTCCGGTCTCCGGCATAATCAGGAAAGTGACTTTAAGATAACTTAAAGTCACTTTCCTTTTTTTATTATTACCCTAGCTTTTTTATGGAGGTAACTATGACTAAAGAAGAAGAAACCAGATTTTTACGCCACATGCAAGAAGCCGATAGTCAGGAACTCAGAAAATATTTTTCTCTCCATGATGTCAAAGTTGAGGAACGAGAAGCTCAAGATAAATTAAACTATACTTGCATTTATTTTGATATTTCTTACCTTGATGATACAGGTTATCTCAAACTTGGTATAACAGATGATGGCACGCTTATCTTGGCAGAAATGAATGTCAATTTCGTCACCTTAATCGGGCTCAATAGAAGTCCCCTAGAGCTTAAAATCCTATCTGAAAATGTCCTTCATCATTTTGCTAGTGATATTTATCAAAAGAAATCTTTCTAATAAAAAAAGCCCCCATCAAAAGGGGCTCTTTTTATTAGAAAGATTTCTTACGATTGTTCTTTTTAGCTGCTTCAGATTTCTTTTTACGCTTTACACTAGGCTTTTCATAATGCGCACGCTTACGGCACTCTTGGAGAACGCCTGATTTTTGGCAAGAACGTTTGAAACGACGTAAAGCGCTATCTAAAGACTCGTCCTTACGAACCTTGATTTCGGATGACATAAATATTTCCCTCCCTCCACTACTAACCTTGACAGTTAGTGTCAGGACTTTTTAACACGCATAATATTATACCTAAAAATAGAAAAAATGGCAAGTCATTTTTCTCAAAGACATTAACCTGCTGGCCAAGTCATTTGTCGGCCACCTAATAAATGAAAATGAATATGACCAACAGCTTGGCCACCGAGTTCACCACAGTTATTGACTAAACGATAGCCGTCTTCTTTGACACCTAATTTTTCAGCAATTTCCTGTGCTAGCGCAATCATACCAGCCAAAACATCTTTATCTTCACTGATATCAAGCTCATTTAAGCTTGTAATGTGTTTTTTAGGAATGATTAAAACATGTACCGGCGCTTGTGGATCAATATCATTGAAAGCTATAGCATGTTCATTTTCAGCAATAATTGTTGAAGGGATTTCTCCACTAATAATCTTACAAAAAATACACTCTAACATCTTATGACCTCCTTAAATTTGTCTGCCAAATAATCGTTCATTTTCCCTTTTTTCAATCAAAATACGTGTCAAACGACCTAGAATAACCTCGTCATTAGTGTACACACGTAGGTAGTTACTTGTATGTCCAGTATACCCAAAATCTGTTTTTTCTTCAATTAAGACTTCTACAATTTTACCAATAAACTTGTCCATATAGGCGTATTCATGTACCTTAGCAAGTTCGTGCATCTTTTTACTATAGTTATCTTTTAACTCTGGTGAAATACTCCCTTGGTAAGTAGCAGCAGGCGTACCCTTTCTAGGTGAATACTTGAAAATATGCATGCTAGCGAACTGTATCTCATCCACAAAATCATAGCTTTCTTGATAATATTCTTCTGTCTCCCCTGGAAAACCTACCATTAAATCAGTTGTAATCGCAATATCAGGTATCCTTGTTCTAACTTTACGAACAATATGACGGTAATCTTGCTTGGTATATGGACGGTTCATATCCTTTAAGATCTTATCTGATCCAGACTGCAGAGGAATATGCAAATGCTTTGCCATCCTTTCGTGATTTTCAATCAAATCAATCAATTCATCAGATATTTCAGTTGGCTCAATAGAACTTAGGCGAATTCTCTCTATACCCGTTTGATTTAAAATCATTCTGCACAATTCTGATAAAACTTGGGGTTCATCATGTTCGCCATGGCCATAAGCACCTAAATGAATACCCGTCAATATTACCTCACGATAACCCTGTTTTTCTAGCTTTCGTATCGCTTCAATGACATCAACAGACCTTCTTGAGCGCAAGGGACCACGTGCATAAGGAATAATACAATAAGTGCAAAATTGTTCACAACCTTCTTGGACTTTTAAATAGGCCCTTGTCATATCGCTCACTCGTGTTTCTTCTATTGGTTCAAAGGTATTAAACACCTCTTTTGATGGTAGGTAGCTCTTTTTTTTGCCATCAATCATAAATTGCTCTACCGCTTCCACAATTTTATGGCGCTCATTTGTTCCCAAAAGCAAATCAACATCTTCAATCGCTCTTACTTCTTCAGGAGAAGCCTGAACATAACAGCCACAAACAGCAATAATAGCCAAATTATTTTGGCTAGCAGCACGCCTAATCATTTGCCTTGATTTTCTATCACTTAAATGTGTTACTGTACAAGTATTGATGACATAAATATCAGCTACCTCAGAAAAGTCAACAATACGATAACCTGCTGCTTTAAATAAGCCCTTCATCACATCGCTATCATGATGATTGACCTTACAGCCCAAGGTATGAAAAGCCACACTTAAATCATGGCTCAAATTTTCGCTCACTTTTTCTCCTCCTTTTTATGTTCAAATTTTAATCCTATATTCAAGTAAAATAGCGTATCACATTTCATGCGATACGCTATTTTATATACTACTACTCTCTAGTCAAATTTTCAAGTTGGGAAAGTGCTAAGACTAACCAATCATGATTTTTTTCTGTCAACAAGTTAGTTTCTGTTTCCCAATGTGTCACATAACGCCATTTAGAATAAATGGCATCGCCTAAGAAAGAAATATCGTCAATTTCTCCTACAACCTTCTTAAACTCTTCTAAATCGTGAAACGCACCTGGATAGCGTTCTTCAAAAACTTGTACCTTATCGGCATCAAATTCCTGAGCATAAAAATCATTACCAAAATCCTTATCTTCTAGCTCATAAAGCATAACGCCATCTTTTTTGAAAACCTCTAACCACTTCTTACATACATCATTAATTCGCTTATTGGTTGCCATATCTTTCCTCCAGTGTTCTTTATTATAATAGTTATACTATCTTTTACCCAAAAAGAGCGTAGGTTAATAGCCCAAGGGGAGTCTACGCATCTTTAGGGTACAAAAAAAGTCATCCCCAAAGGGATGACTCTATGTATTCCGGCAATGACCTACTTTCCCAGGAAAAGAATACCAAGTATCATCAGCGCTGAAGGGCTTAACTTCTGTGTTCGGTATGGGTAC
>CALIQN010000005.1 GCA_938044045.1 uncultured Peptococcaceae bacterium | reverse complement strand
ACCACCTACATCAACAAGGTTTAAATTCATTTTTCCTGAAATATCACTAAAAATTCTCAGGCCTTTTGTCTTTTTAAGAAGATAATCAAGATCTTCTTGCTTATCTTCTTGTTCAACACCTAAATAAATTAAATATCCATTTGTAATGCAACTTACTATTTCATCATCTATCCTAATAGAAGCCTCTTTAACTCTTTGAATAACAGCTCTCATATATGTGCCTCCATAAATTTCTATAAGTATTCTACCATAAATCTTATACTTTTCCTAAATCCTTTATTAATAAAATGCGTTTAAAAGAAAAAAACACTAACATATAATGGTTAGTGTTTTTTTCTTTCTAGCACTATGAGCTTTCTCTATTTGTCAGTACTAATTCAATTAAATATTCAGCAAAATTAGTATTGCGAACTAAAAATGGTCCATGAAAATAGGTTCCAATACAGTTTTTATATACGGCACCCTCTGTCTTGTCTACACCATTATTACCATATCCCACTTCTACCAAACCTAAAGGTCTCTGTCCTTCGCCTAAATATGTGCAACCTTGATGATTTTCAAAGCCGTAAAAAGTAAATTCATTATCTTTAGTGACAATATCGCCAATAAAACGCTGAACATTTTCATTTAAAGTATAATGTGGTAAAACCCCAGCTCCATCAATTTTATCACCATTTGCCAATTCATAAAATTCTCCCAAAAGTTGATAGCCCCCACAAATAGCCAACATAACTTTCCCTTTTTCTATGAAAGTCTTTAAGGCATCTTTTTTGAAAACAATATCTCGAGCAATAATGCGTTGTTCATAGTCTTGACCACCACCTATAAAAATAAAATCATAGTCATTTTCATTTAAAGGCTCATCTAGACTAACAATATCAATCGTTACTGCATACCCTCTTTTGCGAGCAAGGTATTGAAACATCAATAAATTTCCATAGTCACCATAAGTATTTAACAGATTACCATACAAATGACAGATGCGAATTGTTTCCATCAATTATCCTCCACTAAAAAACCCTCTTCTTTGAAAACTTTGCGCAAATCTAGCATTGCTGTATAGGTTGCTAATACATAAACCTTTTTATTTGGCAAATTTTGTAAACACCTAGTAATTTCATTTAGATTTTTTTCAACAAGAATTTCTTCATCGGTCAATCCGCAAACCTCAATACGTTGCTTTAAGTCATCAGCTCTAAGCCCAGAAATCAGAACTGGTCTATCTGCTTGAGATAATAATTCTTCGAACTTCCCATCCCAAATCCAACTAACATCTGTACCATCTGCAGGACGATCATTTAGAAGAATGAACAAACTAAAAGGATCTTTTTCTAGGCTGATTAAATCAATCAACTGATTAACACCCACAGGATTTTTCATAATATTTAAAATTAAATCTTTTTTACCAATTTTTACGACTTCCTGTCTTCCAAAAACTTTGTTAACTTCCTCAAAGCCTTGTTTGATAAGAGCATCATCAATATCCATAGCTTTTGCCACACTATAGGCTGCCAAAGCATTGTAAAGATTGTATACTCCTGCAACAGGAAGATGAAATTCAGTATCGCCTATTGTAAAATTAGCATCCTGAATCGTTAAACGATTAATACGATTAAGTTCATAAGTGAGGTCAGGACGTTTAAATTCACAGTTTGGACAATAGTATTTACCTTGATTAGCATAGGTAATTTTTTTATACCGAAGGATATGCTCACATTGAGGACACAAAATACCATCTGTATTTGGATTTACAGAAAACTCACCATCTTCAATATGATTAAATCCATAAAACTGTATTGGGTTTGCTAAGTCACCACTATTAAAAATTGGTAAATCTCCATTGGCAATTATCATAGCCTCTTGTGCAAAACTGGCTCCTTTTACCATCTCTCCATAAGTCGTATAAATCTCACCATATCTATCCATTTGATCACGAAAAACATTTGTAAATACAATAAATTTAGGTTTAATATGAGGCGTAATATATTTTAATGTCGCTTCATCAATTTCTAATACTGCTACTTTTGCTTGTTTTCTGTCAGGACTTGTAATAAAACTTGTAATGACACCTTGACGTAAATTTGCTCCTGTAGGATTAGTTAAAACTGAGCCATCACGCAATCTGATAATATTCGAAATAAGTGTTGTGGTCAAGGTTTTACCATTTGTCCCTGTAACCATAATAACATCATAGGTGCTAGAAAGGTTTTTTAGAATATCTTTATCAATCTTTTCTGCTAGTTTTCCTGGAAAACTACTCCCTCCACCTCTTTTTGAAAGAATAGCATTAGCAAGTCTACCTAGAGTAATTGCGATACTTGTTTTTAATTTCATTTTAAGCACTCACCTTCATACGAACAGTTTCTTCTATCTCTTTAGCTAATTCTACAGTATTCATTGTCTTCAGCTGTTCTGGTGAATACGGGGCTAAGAACTCTACAATAATATGTGTAGGATAAAGTATCTTACTTCCTTTTCTCATAATATTTCTAGTTCCTTGAACAGCAAATGGTACTAAAACTGCACCAGATTTAGCAGCAATCTTTAAGCTACCTGGTTTAAAGCTCCCTACTTTTCCATCTATACTACGAGTACCTTCAGGAAAAACTACCATGCCATGATTATGGGTCTTTAGAAATTTAATTGTTTCAACAACTACCTCCAGTGTCTTCTTACTCTCTTCACGAGGTATATACTTTGAACCTATTCCTGTTGCCCATGTTGATAATGCAGGAATTTTTTTTATCTCTTCCTTAGCGATAAAGCCAACCGGCTTGGGGGAAGCTGCAAGCAAGGCAACAATATCAAAATTACTTTGATGATTACCTACAAACAAAACAGAAGTTTCTTGAGGGACTAAATCCTCTCCCTTAAATTCAAAAGTAGATCCTGTCAGAGTCAAAATATTTTTTGCAAAAGCACTTGCAAAACGGTTAAGCTTTCTCATGCCCTTATGATAG
>CALIQN010000004.1 GCA_938044045.1 uncultured Peptococcaceae bacterium | reverse complement strand
GAAGAAGGCTTAATCGAACAAGATAAAAAAATTATCGGTTATGCCCATGAAGAAGGCAAAGGTATTATCCTGGTGGTCAATAAATGGGATCTTGTTGAAAAAGATAATAAGACACAAAAAGAATTTAGTGAAAAGTTAAGGGCAGAACTACTATTTTTATCCTATGCACCTATTTTATTTGTTTCTGCTAAAACCCATCAAAGGGTTTCTAAAATCATGGAAGTTGTCAAAGCTGTAGCCGAAACTAGAACTTTGCGTCTTTCCACAAGTGTGCTTAATGAAATCTTACGTGATGCTGTATTGAAAAATCCTCCACCAACAGATAAGGGCAAGCGCTTGAAAATCTTTTATATGACTCAAGTAGGTATTGCCCCGCCAACGTTTGCTATTTTTGTTAATGATGAAGCCCTCATGCATTTTTCTTATATGCGTTATCTTGAAAATAGGATTCGTGACTACTTTATTTTTGAAGGCACATGTTTGAAATTCTTCTTCCGAGAGAGGAAGGGAGAGGATAAATAACATGTTAGTGATAGTGGCGATAGTAGGCTATTTTTTGGGCGCCTTACCTTTTGGGGTGATTTTATCACGACTCAATGGGGTCGATATTTTAAAAGAGGGTAGTGGTAACCCTGGTTTTACCAATGTCTTACGTAATCTTGGGGTCAAGGTTGGTGCTATGGTACTTATCTTGGATATGCTCAAAGGGACTTTAGCGACTTTTTTGGGTAGCTATTTGGCAGGCGAATGGGGCATGCTTGTAGGCTTTGGTTGTGCCTTAGTGGGACATAGCTTGAGTCCTTTCATCCGCTTTCGTGGGGGTAAAGGTATTGCCACTGGTGCTGGTGGCTTGCTTTTTATCTCTCCATTGACTTTCCTACTTTCTGCTTTAACTGTTGTTGTACCCGCTATTTTGACCAAATATATGTCTTTAGGTGCGATCTTATCTGCCTTAGGCACACCAATTTATCTCTATCTTACAGGAGAGAGTTGGCGAGTGGTTGGCACCATTGGTCTTTTATCGTGTTATGTCATTTTTTTACATCGCAGCAATATTGTTCGTTTGCTCAAAGGTGAAGAAAACAAAATTAGTTTAGGAAAGAGGGATTAAAATGCCAGAAGTTGCAATTTTAGGATCGGGTAGTTGGGGCTGTGCCTTAGCGGAAAGCCTTGCTATTAAAGGAACTGAAGTCCTTTTATGGGGAAGAGACAAAAAAGTTATTGATGAAATCAACAAACAACGTACCAATGAAGCCTATCTACCTGGTGTTAAGCTTTCAGAATCTATTTTGGCAACAACTGACCTAGATAGCATAAAAGAGAGTAAAGTCATTGTGGTAGCGATCCCAACGCAAAAACAGCGTGCTTTTTTAGTAGAACATCAAGACCTGTTAAAAGATAAGATTTTAGTTAATGTTGCTAAAGGCTTAGAAATAGGGACACATTTAAGGCTAAGTGAAATCTATCAAGAGGTCTTTGGTGAGATGGTGGATTATCTAGCCTTATATGGGCCAAGTCATGCTGAGGAAGTCGCAAGAAGCTTGCCAACAACCTTGGTTGTAGCTGGTGGCAATTTAGAAAGTGCTCAATATGTGCAAGCGCTTTTTAATTCTAAGACCTTGCGTGTCTATACCAATGATGATCTTGTTGGGGTAGAATATGGTGGAGCATTAAAAAATATTATTGCACTAGCAATTGGCATGACGGTAGGTTTAGGTTATGGGGATAATGCTCAAGCAGCGTTGATGACCAGAGGCTTGGCAGAGATTACGAGATTGGGTGAAAAAATGGGTGCCAATCCCTTGACTTTTTTAGGCTTAACAGGTGTAGGGGATTTAATTGTGACTTGTACTAGCCCTCATAGTCGTAACCGTACTGCAGGTTATAAGTTGGGTAAAGGTGAAAAATTACAAGAGGTTTTAGACAATATGGGCATGGTGGTAGAGGGTATTACCACGACGCAAGCAACTTATGCTCTTGCTAAAGAAAATGGTGTGAGTGCTCCTATTGTAGAAGGTTTATACGGTGTCTTATTTGAAGGCGATTCAGCTTTAGATATGGCAGAAAATTTAATGCTTAGAGAAATGAAGCGTGAATAATATGGATATACAATTAGAAAATGTTAGTTATATTAATCAGGGTAAAACCATCTTAAATGATATTAACTGGCAGGTGAGAACGGGTGAAAATTGGATTTTATTTGGGCTTAATGGCTCTGGAAAAACGACCCTTCTCAATTTAATTACAGGCTATTTCTATCCCTCAAAGGGTAAGGCAGAGGTGCTTGGTTACACCTTTGGCAAAGCACCTTTGAGTGAACTTCGTAAGCATATTGGCTGGGTAAGTGCAGCTTTAAATGAGAAAATTCCAAGTGAGGATACCTTAAAAGAAGTCATTATCAGTGGTTTGCATGCTTCCTTAGGACTATGGGAAGGGGTGACGCCCAAAGAAGAGATTCAGGCAGGTTTGGT
>CALIQN010000003.1 GCA_938044045.1 uncultured Peptococcaceae bacterium | reverse complement strand
ATTTTGATGGGTTTGAACATGTCATTGATGCACTTGGTGGGATTGATATGAATGTCCCAGAAGATTTAAGTTATCAAGATACACAACAAGACCTTTACATCAACCTCCCTGCCGGCCAGCAACACCTTGATGGTAAGACAGCACTACACTTTGTACGTTTTCGTTATGGCTATGCTTCTGGGGATATTGGTCGTGTCGGTGCCCAACAATTATTTTTTAAAGCCTTAGCAGAAAAACTCACATCTAAAAATATTTTGACCGCCCTCCCAGCTATGGCAGAAACGGTCAAAAAAGATATGAAAACTGACCTTACCACTGCAGAAATGCTCTGGTTTGCTAAAGAAGGCTTAAAGGTTAATTTAGATACCGATGTGCATATGTTTCTTTTACCAGGCAGTGCGCAAACTATAGATGGCTTGTCTTACTATTTGCCATCCCAACAAGGTATTTTAGCCATGTTAAATAAACACTTTTTTGTCAAAGAAGACAATCAAATTACCCCAGATAAACTTGATCTTGTTCCAATTGCCAGTAGCGTGGCACAAGATTATCTCACTGAAGGGGATAAGCCAGTGCCAACCGATGAAAACAATATTCCTATCGAGCCAGCACATAGCTACAACCCTTATAATCCAACACCAGTAGAAACAGGAGAAACCAGAAATTACACCTCTTATAAAGACCCTGTTAAAATCCTCGTCCACGGTCCGTTGGATACTACCTTACCTGAGTAAGATAGGCACATTACCCCTTGCTCAGATTACACACTCATGTTATACTAGGTGAATAAATTATCTTAAAATCATTATAGGTAAAAGGACTGTGATTATGAAACAAACATGGAGAAAAAGACTAACGGCTTTAGCTTTACTTACTAGCCTAGTGGCTTCTCTTCCTTTGTATGCTGATGAAAGCGATGATATTGCACAAGATAATACTCATGAAGCCAAGACTTCTTCCCTTACAGTAGCAGTTTCAGAAGGTGAGACTACCATAGTTACACCAGAAGCAACCACTGAAACTACACCAGAAGCTAAAACAGTAACAACAGATGCTCAAAATAAAGCAATAGAAACTCTAGCACCATCAACTGAGCAAAAGAAGTCCACGACAATTACGGGTTCTAGTCTAACCCCTGTTGAAGTCGTAAATACAGAAGAAACTGGCAATTTATCTGGTAACAAGACAGCGAATAGTTCTTATGATAGCATCACAAAGGTAGAAGAACTCGAAAGAAAGAAAAAAGAAAAAGAACGTAAAGACAAAGAACGCAAAGAAAAAGAGAAAAAAGCTAAAGAAGAATTAGAAAAGAAGAAGAATGCAAAAGATCCTTATAAGGGTGAAGAATTAAAAGAAGAAAAAGCACGTCATTACAATACTGTGTACAAAGGTTCTGCCCTTCTTTGGGAAAGTGAAGATGTCTCTCCTAAGAGAAGAGAGCTTAGAGAAGTTGCTGAAACTATGCTCGGTTGGGATTATTCTCAACCAAATCGTATGAGCGAAGGGGCTGCTGACTGCTCTAGTTTTATTCACCGTACCTTGATGCAAGCAGGCTACATGCCAAAAGAATCTTGGGCATTTACCACTTATACCATGCCAAACTATACAGACTATCTCGAAGAAATCGAATGGAGCGATATCAAAGTTGGCGATATCATCCTAGGTGATGGTCACGTAGCTTTCTATTGGGGCGAAGATGACCAAGGTCATCCTATCACTTTAGAATCTTGTGGGGCTTTTGGTGTTGGCTATGGTTATATGATGTATGGTGGTTGGGATTTCAACTATACCAGTGTATGGCGTGTCAAAGGTATTGATGATGGTATGCCAGAAAAGGAAAAAGAAGTCGTCAATATTACCCTTGCTAAAAAAGAAATCGTCAGTGTATGGGATCT
>CALIQN010000002.1 GCA_938044045.1 uncultured Peptococcaceae bacterium | reverse complement strand
ACCTTATCAGGAATGGGTGCTAGCCTTATTCTAAAGATTTTACGAGCAGATGAAGAAAAATTAAAAGAAATTACAACGTTGATTCTATCACCAAATATTGCCCCATGGTTATTAAGACAAGATTTACCAAAACTTGGATTTTATCTTGTTAAAGAGGCTTTGGTAGAAGAAAATGGACATAACTATGAGATTTTGTTATTTCACCGAGGCAAAGGCAATAGTTTAACAAAAGAACAAATCTATTTTGGGCAATTTTTGCCCTATTTACCAGAAGCTCGAGACTATTTTTTAAAACGCAAACAAAAAGATTTTCATAAAATAGCTTGTATGGAAAAAACCAAAAATCAAGATTTGGTGAAATCAGAAATTGATAGATTGAAGCAATTATGGAAGTGGTGGGAAAATGACTAGAGTAAGAGATTTAGTATCTTATATGGAAACCCTTGCACCAGATAACTATGCTGAAGAATGGGATAATGTTGGTTTGCAAGTAGGAAAGTTGGATAGTGAAGTAAAAAAAGTATTCTTGGCATTAACACCAAGTGAAAAAGTCTTAAGAAATGCCCAAGAAAAACAAGTTGATATGATTGTAACGCACCATCCATTATTTTTTAAAGGAATTAAACATTTGAGGGATGATGTTCCTTTAGGTAAGGTGGTCTACACTTTGATTGAACAAAAAATAGCCCTATATTCTGCTCATACAAATTTAGATGTTGCCCCTGATGGCGTCAATGATATTTTAGGGGAATACTTAGGTGTGGAGGATATGGCTGTTTTGAAAGAAACCTATCGAGAAAAGATGTATAAGATGGTTGTCTTTGTACCAAACACACATCTTACAAAGGTTAAAGAAGCGCTTTTTGATGAAGGCGCGGGAAATTTAGGCAATTATAGTGAATGTTCATGGCAGGTTAGTGGGGAAATGACTTACAAGGCAAACACTTTTGCTAAACCATTTCTTGGTAAAAGAAATGAGCGATATCATGCAGATGAAAATCGTCTAGAGGTTTTAGTAAGGGGAAGTTTACTATCTAAAGTAATAGAAACTTTAAATTTAGTTCATCCCTATGAGCATATTGCATATGATATTTTTGAACAAGCACACTTAGGCATAAGCTATGGCTTAGGAAGAATTGGACGATTAAAACAACCTATGAATTTTAAAGACTATGTGCAGATCTTAGCAGATAGGTTTGGACTAGAAAAGATAAAGGTTGTAGGTGAAAATAAAAGAATTGAAACGATTGCTTTTTGTGGTGGTAGTGGTGCAGAGTTTATACGGCTTGCAAAATCACAAGGTGCGGATTGTTATCTGACTGGTGATTTAAAATATCATGATGGACAATTGGCAGAAGAATTAGGTCTGAATTTGATAGATCTAACTCACTTTGCTAGTGAAAAAATTGTGATGGATGGTTTAAAAAGAAAGTTAGAGGAAAAATTTTTGGATATAGATGTTTATATTGATGAGGACGAGCGTGATTTTTTTTATTGGCTTTAGGGAGACATAGTGATGAAAAGAGCATGTGTATGTTTTTTTTTAATGCTTAGTTTATCAGGTTGTGGATTAAGTTTTGAAGCACCGTCTGATCTGATAAAGACGCCTATCATCAGTGAACAAGACTATAAAAATATGGAAGTAATTCGTTCTTTTCTAAATGATGATGAAAAAATTGAGATGCCTCAAGAAATGAAAGATCCTACTTCCAATGTTGATATAGATATTGATGGTGATGGTAAAAATGAAAAAATAGTATTTTTTGTGAAGAAAAATGGCTATCAGACAGGTATTAATTTACTATCAGAAAACGCAGATGGTAAGTGGTCGTTAGTTTATCAAGATAAACAGGTTGGTAGATCAATTAAGTATTTTGATTTGTATGATATTAATGGTGATGGTGCCTTAGAGATATTATTAGGTGTCAATGTAGGAGGCTACTATAATCTATACATTTATGGTGTTAGCCAAGATAGATTGCAAGTGATAGATCAAATTAAGTATTCAAAGATAAAGATTTTAAAACAAGGCAATAAAGGTAGTCATATTATCACAAGTTTAAATAATAAAGCAACTGATGAATTAACGACAGAACTTAATGTTTATGAGTGGAAAAAAGGTAAAATGCAAAATATTTTTTCACGAACTTATGATGGTTTTACACAACAAATAGAAGTTGGCAAAGTGAGTAAGGATAAGCAAGGTATATATCTAGGCTTGAGTTCTGATTTTGATAGTGTTGAGTATGTTTTACTCTTAAATAATGGTAGTACGTATGAAGAGAAAGCTCATCTTGAAAGTCAATATGCACTTTCTTTTAGCGAAAAGGCAAATGGTTTTATAGGTGATGTTTTAGGAAATGGAGAATTAGCCATCTTATCTGTAGTACCACCATTAGATACAACAAAGAGACAAGTTCAAGATTTCCTACAAGTTTGGAAGGTCTGGGATGAAAATCAAGGCTTTAAAAATTATTGTGCTTTTTTAGAAAATACCTCAGATGGTTATAAATTAAAATTACCAGTAAATTGGCTGAAAAATTTGAGTTATCAATACAGTTCAGATAGAGGCATTAGTCAGATAAGTTTTTATGATAAAAGTAAGGCTGTGAGTACACAACCAGTTTTTGTAATTCAAACTATTGAAAATTTTTCTTTAAGCCATTCTAGTGCTATTGATGGACTAAAGGTCTTAGGTGCTTCGACATCAAATAGTCGGGTGTATGTTGCCAGATTTTATCAAAGCGACTTTTCTGGTGAGAAGATAGATGAAGAAACTTTAAAGAAATTACTAACCATAGAAGGAGGTAAGTAAAATGGCAACAAGAATTTTAATTGTGGAAGATGAAGAGGCAATTAGAGGTTTTATTAAAGTTAATTTAAAACGCAATAATTTTGAGGTTTTAGAGGCAAGTAGTGGTGAAGAGGCTTTGAATCTAGTTGGAGAGAATGTTGATATTGTTTTATTAGATGTCATGTTACCAGGCATGAATGGTTATGAAGTTTGCGAAAAAGTAAGAAGCGCTTACCCTAATTTGGGGATTATTATTTTGACTGCTAAAGGTCAAGAAGAAAATCGTATTGAGGGTTTGGATGCTGGAGCAGATGATTATATTGTTAAGCCTTTCAGTCCGAAAGAACTTTTAGCAAGAATCAATGCTTTAACCCGTCGACTATCATTGCAAACTGGAGAACAAGAAATCAGCAAAAATGAAATTGTATCGGGAATATTTAAACTTATTGTGGATGAACGCCGTTTTACAAAAGATGACAAGGAAATTGAGCTTACACCAATTGAGTTTTCATTAGTGAAGTATTTTATGGAAAATGCTAATAAGGCAATTCATCGTGATGAGATCTTGAATAATGTTTGGGGATACAACTATGTCGGTGATTTTAAGATTGTTGACGTTAACATCAGACGTATTCGTCAAAAAATTGAGGAAAATCCTTCAGAACCAAAACATATTGAAAAAGTTTGGGGGTATGGCTATCGCTGGTGGGGTGGTGAATAATTTGTGCAGAAAAATAGTATAGGGCAAAAGTTAACAGGGAGTTATATTCTGGTAAGCTTTGTAACGCTAATTATTTTAGAGACAATGTTTTATTTTGCGCTCTCTAACTATTACTACAAAGGTGTAGAACAAAATTTAATGAGCAATGCTGAATCAAGTGCTGCACTTTATAACAAATTTTCACCTAGTGGTAGCATTAAAGATAAAAAACTTTTTATCTTTGATTCTATGGATGGCGATGAGGATGCTTTAGTTGAACTTTATGGTGTGAATCACGATTTTATTATTAATAATTTAAATAGCAAAACACATATTGCCTTAAAAGAAGATTATGATGAGGCATTAAATCGTGAATTGAGCGTTTGGCGAGGGCGTTTGGAAAATGGTGAGAGTATTATTAGTGTATCGGTTCCTTTGCTAAATGGTGAGAAAGTTGTTGGCGTTCTACGTTATGTGAGTGGTTTAGATGAAGTAAAAAAAGTTATGCGTTCAAACTTATTGACAGTAATCGTGATAGGTTTAGTGATTTTATTCTTATCAGGTTCAATAGGTTATTTTATGAGTAATCGCATTTTGGTGCCAATAAAACATCTCACTAAAGTGACTAAAGAAATCAGTGAAGGTAATTTAGATGCTGTAGCTAAAAAATATTATGATGATGAAATTGGTCAACTTTCAGATGCGGTGAATCGTATGACAGTAGAGATAAAAAAATCAAATCAAGAAAAAAGTGATTTTATTTCTAGTATATCCCATGAATTGAGAACACCACTTACTTCAATAAAAGGTTGGGCAGAAACAATAGAAGATAGCTTGGAAGATAAAGAGACAACAGAAATGGGACTTTCGGTCATAGAACGAGAGACTAATAGGTTAATTATTTTAGTGAATGATTTACTTGATTTTTCAAAGTTACAGTCTCATCGTATCGAACTTGATTGTGAAAAATTAGAATTAAATCAGTTTATTAGTGGTATTATGGAACAGTTTGCTGTGCGTTTTGTTAAAGATGGTATAAAGCTTAGTTTAAACTTTGACAAAGAAAAAATTATAGTATTTGCTGATAAGAATCGTCTAAAACAGGTTTTGATTAATATCATTGATAATAGCCTGAAGTTTATCCATTCAAGCAATAATCCTACAGTGAGTGTTGGTTGTTATGTTGTCGATGATGAAGTTATTATCTATGTTGAGGATAATGGAATAGGCATGGAGGCTAGTGAGTTAGCTAGAGTAAAAGAGAAATTCTTTAAAGGAAACAATAAAATGAGTGGTACAGGACTAGGACTAGCCATTGCCAATGAAATCATAGCATTACATCAAGGCACATTTTATATTGATAGTATTAGAAACGTTGGTTCAAAAGTTTCAGTGATTCTTCCTTATTATGAGGGCGAAGAATTAGAAGAGTTTATTAGACAGTTTTACATTAAAACAGGTGAAATCAAAGAAGAAGAGCAGCATTAGGCAGCTCTTCTTCTTTTTGTAATATAACAGATTGAAAAAAGAAATAAATATAGAAAAAATACCTTGATTAATTGAAATTTAGTGTTATAATACAGAAAACAAACTGAGGAGGAGAGGCGAGTGTTAGGAGCAGATGTGGTATTAAAATGCTTGGAGAGACATGGTGTCAAAGTTGTTTTTGGCTTGCCAGGTGGGGCAGTCATTCCTTTATATGATAGATTAAAAGAAAGTTTGATAGAGCATATTTTGGTGAAACACGAACAAGGTGCAGTTCATGCTGCTGATGGCTACGCAAGAGCCACTGGAGAAGTTGGGGTTTGCTTTGCGACTTCTGGACCAGGGGCAACCAATCTGATGACAGGGATTGCTAATGCTCAGATGGATTCGATTCCAATTATTTGTATTACTGGACAAGTCGCTAAACCATTTTTAGGTAAGGATAGCTTTCAAGAAGCTTTTATAAAAGGGATTACGGAACAAGTTGCCAAATATAGTGTGATGGTATCAGATGCTAAAGATATTCCTGAGACGCTAGCTAATGCATTTTTTATTGCAAAATCTGGACGTCCAGGTCCTGTGGTCATTGATATTCCTAAAGATTTATTTTTAACTGACTTAGAAGAGATTAATTTAGACGTTCGACCAGCGGAAAGATATCAACAAAAATTACGTGTTAGTAGTATTACTAAAGAGCAGATTAGAAAAGTTTTAAAACTTTTAGAAAGTGCGAAAAAACCTCTGATAGTTGTTGGAGGCGGTGTCAATACAGACAATCAAAACCGAAAATTACTAGAGAGCATAACAGAAACCTTAAATTTACCAACAGTTTTAACATTAATGGGTAAAGGTCTACTTGGTGGAGACAACCCTTGGCATTTAGGTATGGTAGGGATGCATGGTACTACAGATGCAAATTATGCGATTCAACATTGTGATGTATTACTAGCAATAGGTATGCGCTTTGATGATCGTGTCACGAGTGGCTTAGATAGCTTTGCACAAAAAGCTAAAATTATCCATGTTGATATTGATGCGGCAGAAATTGGAAAAAATGTTGATGTTGAAATACCGATTGTGGGAGATGCTCATGACTTCTTGGAGCAATTACATGCTTTTATGGAAGAGGGTTCCAATCATAAAGATTGGCTTAATGAGATTCGAGCACACCATAGAAACTTGAAAAAGTGTAAGGACTTAGAAACGATTCCTCCGTTGGAATTATTTACTGAAATTGACAAATACTTAGATGAAAATACTATTATTGTAACTGATGTAGGGCAACATCAGATGTGGTCAGCACTTTTTCTTCATCCAGAGAGAACGAGACAGTTCATTACTTCTGGAGGCTTAGGCACTATGGGCTATGGCTTACCAGCAGCAATTGGTGCCCAGTTTGGCAAACGGAAAGATAAAATTGTATTGATTACAGGTGATGGTAGTTTTCAAATGAACATGCAAGAATTGGCGGTTGTTAAAGAGCATAAATTGCCAATAAAGATTGTTCTTATTAATAATGGCTATTTAGGTATGGTTAGACAATGGCAGGAGATGTTTCACAATAAAAACTATTCTCAAACCACATTAGACGTTGCACCTCATTGGGAAATGATAGCTGGTGCTTATGATATAAGCTATGAGAGGCTAAACCATCTTTCGGAGGTTTATGAAAAGCTGGGTCAGTTTTTAACATCTGAAGATAGTGTTTTTATTGACATACGTTTAGATCCTACAGCGAATGTTTTCCCAATGGTACCAGGAGGGAAAGATTTAGACAAAGATTTAGTGGGGGATTTTGAAGATGAAACATAAATTATCTGTAACAGTAGAAAATGTACCTGGTGTTTTATCTAAAGTTTCTGGTCTTTTTACACGAAGAGGCTATAACATTAGTAGCTTAGTTGTTAGTGATACAGATAACGATACTATTTCTCACATGACCATAGTTGTTAATGGTGCAACTGAGGTTATGGAACAAGTTGTGAAACAACTTTATAAGCTGCTTGAGGTTATTAAAGTTAATGATATTACTCAGGAAGAAACAGTAGAGAGACAATTACTTTTAATCAGAGTGGCTTCTGATCATAGTACACGTAGTGAGATTATTCAATTAATGGATATTTTTAGAGCACGTATTGTTGATATTGGTCGACGTTCTATGATTATAGAAGCAACAGGTGATGAAGATAAAATTGATGCTATTGTGAAGTCTTTGCGACCATTTGGGGTTCAAGAAATTGTAAAAACTGGAATAAGTGCAATGGTAAGAAGTTCTAAAGAATTATAGTAGAAGTGAGGAGAATGAAAGATGAAAATGTATTATGATAATGATGCAAATTTGGAAATTTTAAGAGGTAAGAAGGTTGCGGTATTGGGCTATGGCAGCCAAGGCAGAGCACAAGCACTCAATTTAAGAGATAATGGACTTGAAGTAATTGTTGGTTTACGCCAAACAAGTCTTTCGGTAGAAAAGGCAAAAGAAGATGGGCTTCAAGTAATGACTGTTTCAGAAGCAACTAAGGCATGTGATGTTATTCACATTCTTATGCCTGACGAGAAACAAGGTCAAGTTTATCGTGATGAAATTGCACCATACTTATCAGAAGGTAAGGCACTTAGTTTTTCTCATGGTTTTAATATTCATTTTAGACAAATTGTGGCACCAAAGGGCGTAGATGTTTTTATGGCTGCACCAAAAAGTCCGGGCCACAGTTTTCGTAAAGCCTTTGTTGAAGGAATGGGTGTACCTGGCTTATTCGCAGTTTATCAAGATGAAACAGGACAGGCACGTGATTTAGCTTTGGCTTTTGCAAAAGGTATTGGCTGTACGAAAGCCGGTGTTATTGAAACAACTTTTAAAGAAGAAACAGAAACAGATTTGTTCGGTGAACAAGCAGTTTTATGTGGTGGTTTAACTAGCCTTATTAAAGCAGGGTTTGAGACCCTAGTTGAAGCTGGCTATCAGCCAGAAATTGCCTATTTTGAATGTTTCCATGAGATGAAACTCATTGTTGATCTTATGTATGAGGGCGGTATGGAATATATGCGCTATTCTTGCAGCGATACAGCAGAGTATGGAGATTATGTCAGTGGGCCGAGAGTTGTTGATGAGCATGTCAAGGAAAACATGAAAGCTGTATTAAAGGATATTCAAAATGGTGTATTTGCTAAAAATTGGATGCTCGAAAATATGGTTGGTCGCCCAAGTTATACTGCCATGAAAGAAAATGGTGCTAATCATCAGATTGAAGCTGTTGGACGTGAGCTACGTTCTCATATGAAATTTGTGAAAAAAGACTAAACCAAAAAAAGAAAAATAGAAGTACGATATAAGAGATTGAAACGGTTTGATAAGAATCTTCCACTAGTATGATTAGTGGAAGATTTTTTTTGACAATGCGTAAAACTTCATGTATAATAGTTAAGCTAATGGTAAAATGGAATAGTTTTGCAAAGAATTCAGTTTTCTTTGCTTTGTTTGTACTTTTATGAGGGGTGATTGCTTTGGTCGAACAAAGAAGCCATGCTTTAACATCGAGAGAGAGTTTTGCAAATCTTGATGAGATTATGGAAATGCCAAATCTAATCGAGATTCAAAGGAACTCATATGATTGGTTCTTAAAAGAGGGACTTCAAGAGACTTTTAATGAAGTATCTCCTATAGTGGATTTTTCTGACACCTTAACTTTAGAGTTTTTAGGGTCAAATTTTGGTAAGCCAAAATACAATGTTTCTGAATGTAAGGATAAAGATGCGACCTATGCAGCACCACTTCGGATGAAAGTTCGTTTGATTAATAAAGAAGATGGCGAAATTAAAGAACAAGAAGTGTTCATGGGTGATTTTCCACTCATGACGGATCAAGGCACTTTTATCGTCAATGGTGCCGAACGTGTTATTGTCAGTCAACTTGTCAGAAGTCCTGGTGTATATTTCCATAGCTCTATTGATACTAGAGGAAAAAGACTCTTTGGCTGTACGATTATTCCGAATCGTGGTGCGTGGTTTGAGTTAGAAAGTGATGCCAATGATATTTTGCATGTACGACTTGATCGTACTAGAAAGTTACCAGCAACAATTTTCTTAAGAGCAATAGGATACGTTAGTGATGATGATATCCGTTCTTTATTTGATAATCCTGAGTTAATCAACCCAACACTAGATAAAGATACTAATAAATCTCAAGAAGAAGCTTTAATTGAAATCTATAAGCGTTTAAGACCGGGCGATCCACCAACTGTTGAAAGTGCAAGAAATCTTATTGAAGCGCTTTTCTTTGATCGTAGACGTTATGATCTTGCTAAAGTTGGTCGCTATAAAATTAATAAAAAATTAAATTTGGAAGTAGATAAGTCTGTTAAGCATCTGGTGGAAGAGGATATTCTAGAAACCTATAGATATATCTTGAAGTTAATGGAAGGTTTAGAAGGATATTCTGTAGATGATATTGATCATTTAGGTAATCGTCGTATTCGTTCTGTTGGGGAATTATTACAAAATCAATTCAGAATAGGCTTAACACGTATGGAACGAAATATCCGTGAACGTATGACCACACAAAATTCTGAAGAAATTACACCTCAACAATTGATTAATATCAGACCAGTTGTAGCAAGTATAAAGGAATTTTTTGGTTCTTCTCAACTTTCTCAGTTTATGGATCAAATCAATCCATTAGCTGAATTAACACATAAAAGAAGATTATCAGCCCTTGGGCCAGGGGGTCTTTCTAGAGAAAGAGCTGGGTTTGAGGTTCGCGATGTTCACCACTCACACTATGGAAGAATGTGTCCAATTGAAACGCCAGAAGGACCTAATATTGGGCTTATTAACTCTTTAGCGACCTATGGTAAAGTAAATGAATATGGTTTTATTGAAACCCCCTATCGTGTCGTAGAAAAAGAAACAGGTCGAGTCAGCAATGAGGTACATTACCTTACTGCTGATGTTGAGGAAAAATATACTATAGCTCAAGCGAACACAGAATTGGACGAAAATAACTTTATTATTCAAGAAAAGGTAGACGCTCGTCGAGGAGACGAAAATATCGTTGTTAATAAAGAAGAAATCGAATATATGGACGTCTCACCAAAACAAGTGGTATCTATCGCAACAGCTTTAATCCCATTTTTAGAACACGACGATGCAAATAGAGCCTTGATGGGAACAAACATGCAACGCCAGGCTGTGCCACTTCTTATACCAGAAGCACCATTTGTTGGTACTGGTATGGAACATAAGGCAGCTTATGACAGTTGTGTTATGGCGATTGCTGAACATAGTGGTGTAGTGAGTGCTGTCTCAGCTGAAGAGATTGTCATCAAAAGAGAAGATGGGACTCGAGATGTTTATCCGTTAACAAAATATAAAGGTTCTAACCAAGGTACTTGTATTAATCAACGTGTCCTCGTAAAAAAAGGACAAGAAATTAAAGCAGGTGATATTTTAGCAGACGGACCTTCAACAGATAAAGGTGAATTAGCATTAGGTAGAAATGCTCTAATTGCTTTTATGAACTGGGAAGGTTATAACTATGAAGATGCTGTTTTAATTAGCGAACGTTTAGTAAAAGAGGATATCTATACTTCTATTCATATTGAAGAATTTGATACTGAGGCACGTGAAACCAAACTTGGTCCAGAAGAAATCACGCGTGATATACCTAATATAGGTGAAGATTTGCTTAAAAACCTTGACGATAGAGGGATTATTCGTGTTGGTGCAGAGGTTAGATCAAAAGATATCTTAGTTGGAAAAGTAACACCAAAAGGTGAGATTGAACTGACAAGTGAAGAGAGACTTTTGCGTGCTATCTTTGGGGAAAAGGCTAAAGAAGTTCGTGATACCTCTTTACGCGTGCCAAATGGTGTTTCTGGGATTGTTGTTGATGTGAAAGTTTTCACAAGAGAAGCAGGAGATGAGCTTCCACCTGGGGTAAATCGTATTGTTCGTGTTTATATTGCACAAAAAAGAAAAATTTCACAAGGCGATAAGATGGCGGGACGACATGGGAATAAAGGTGTTGTTTCTCGTGTTCTACCGGAATGTGATATGCCGTATTTACCAGATGGTACCCCAGTGGACATTGTGCTTAATCCTTTGGGGGTACCAAGCCGAATGAACATAGGACAAGTACTGGAAGTTCATTTAGGGATGGCGGCTAAAGCACTTGGTGTACATTTTGCAACTTCAGTATTTAATGGTGCTTCCGAATCTGATATAGGTGATATGCTTGAAAAAGCAGGCTTTGATAGAAGTGGGAAGTTCCATTTAAGGGATGGTCGAACAGGTGAATATCTTGATAATCCTGTTACTGTTGGTTATATGTATTATCTTAAATTAGCCCACCTTGTTGATGATAAAATCCATGCTCGTTCAACAGGTCCGTACTCTCTTGTTACACAACAGCCTCTTGGCGGGAAAGCACAGTTTGGTGGACAGCGCTTTGGGGAAATGGAAGTTTGGGCTTTGGAGGCGTATGGTGCTTCCCATACCCTTCAAGAGATTTTAACAGTGAAGTCTGATGATGCGACTGGTAGAATTAAAACCTATGAGGCTATAACTAAGGGTGATAATCTGCCTGATGCTGGTGTGCCTGAAGCTTTCAAGGTTTTGATTAAGGAATTACAATCACTTGCACTAGATATCCGTATATTAGATAAAAATGATGAAGAAATTGATATGTCTTATGATGATAGAGATTTCTCAAATGGTGCTAAAGACCTCGGTATCACTGTAACAGAAAATAAGCCTGAAGAGGATGAGAAAGCTTATAGTGAAGAGGTTACCGAAGATGATAATGAAGAGTATGGCGATGTCAATAATTATATTGTATTAGAAGAGACTGAAATTGAAGATTACATCAATAGTACAGACTATTAATGTGTCTTGCGTTAGCTTAATGAAGGGAGCGTACTCTTTTGGGAAATATTAATCATGTTGATCATATCACGATTGGCTTAGCTGGACCTGATGCAATTCGTGCTTGGTCTAGTGGCGAGGTCAAAAAGCCAGAAACCATCAACTACCGAACATTGAAATCTGAGAAAGATGGTCTATTTTGTGAACGCATCTTTGGGCCGATGAAAGATGGAGAATGTAGTTGTGGAAAATACAAACGTTCTCGTGATAAAGGCTTGATATGTGATAGATGCGGTGTTGAAGTTGGTAGTTCAAAAGTAAGGCGTGAGCGGCTAGGACATATAGAGTTAGCAGCACCTTGTACCCATATATGGTATTTTAAAGGGATACCAAGCCGGATGGGACTCTTGCTTAATATGAGTCCTAGACAGTTGGAAAGAGTTATTTATTTTGTGTCTTATATTGTTATCGATCCAGGTAATGTGAAAGAAACAAAATTATCTAAAGGTCAAATTTTAAGTGAAAAAGAATATCGTGAAAAACGTCAAGAATTTGGGATTGATGGTTTCCGTGCAGGTATAGGTGCAGAAGCTGTTAAAGAACTTTTAGAGGAATTGGATCTTGAAGTCTTGAGTAAAGAGCTTCAAGAAGATGTTAAAAATTCTACAGGTCAACGTCAAATTAAAGCAGCTAGACGTTTAGAAATTGTAGAAGGGATGCGCCAATCTAATAATAGACCAGAATGGATGGTACTAGAAGTCTTACCTGTTATACCACCAGATCTTAGACCTATGGTTCAATTGGATGGGGGACGTTTTGCAACATCAGACCTAAATGATTTATATCGTCGCGTCATTAATCGTAATAATCGCTTGAAGCGTCTACTTGATATTGGAGCTCCTGATATTATTGTTAGAAATGAAAAGCGTATGCTTCAAGAAGCGGTTGATGCTTTAATTGATAATGGTAGAAGAGGTAAACCAGTAACTGGACCAGGTAACAGACCACTAAAGTCTTTATCTGATATGTTAAAAGGTAAACAGGGTCGTTTTCGTCAGAACTTGCTAGGTAAGCGTGTCGATTTCTCTGGACGTTCTGTTATTGTTGTCGGTCCAGAACTTAAGATGCATCAGTGTGGTCTGCCAAAAGAAATGGCAATAGAGCTTTTTAAGCCAATTGTTATTCATCGATTATGGACAAAAGAAGGACCAGCAGCCAATGTTAAGAGTGCCAAACGTATGGTGGAACGTTTAGAACCTGTCGTTTGGGATGTCTTAGCTGAGGTTATTAAAGAACATCCTGTGCTTTTGAACCGTGCACCTACCTTACACAGATTAGGGATTCAGGCATTCGAACCAGTCTTAGTTGAAGGTCGTGCTTTGAAACTTCATCCTTTAGCTTGTACAGCATATAATGCGGACTTTGATGGCGATCAGATGGCAGTACACGTTCCTTTATCTGCTGAAGCTCAAGCCGAAGCTCGTGTTTTGATGTTAGCTGCTAATAATATTCTTAACCCTAAAGATGGTCGTCCGGTGACTGTACCAACACAGGATATGGTATTGGGTACGTATTATCTTACAATTGAAAGAGAAGGCGCTTTGGGAAGTGGAAAGCAGTTTTCTAGTCCAGTAGAAGCTTGCCTTGCATATGATGCTAAAGTTATCCATTTACAGGCACCTATTGATGTACGTATGGATAATGGTGAAATGATTAAAACTACAGTAGGGCGAATCTTATTCAACGAAGTCATTCCTGATGAACTGCCTTATGTCAATGCTACTATTGGCAAAAAGCAGTTAGGAAAAGTAGTTGATGATTGTTTCAGAAAATTGGGTATTACAAAAACTTCTATGATGCTTGATGGTATTAAGGCATTAGGTTTTAAATATTCAACTCAATCAGGGGTATCTATTGGTTATATGGATATGTTGATACCTGAAGAGAAAGATACTCTTTTGGAAACGAGTGAAGCAGCAATTAGTCGTATTGAAACGAAGTTTCTCCGCGGCTTGATTACGGATGAAGAACGCTATCAATTAGTCATTGCTGAGTGGACACGTTGTACCGATGATGTTGGGACAGCGCTTTTGAATAATTTGGATAAATTTAATTCTATTAATATGATGGCGACTTCAGGGGCACGTGGTAATAATCAGCAGATTAGACAGCTTGCTGGTATGCGTGGATTGATGGCAGATCCATCAGGAAAAACCATTGAGATGCCAATTAAGGCAAACTTCCGTGAAGGTTTGACAGTACTTGAGTATTTTATTTCAAGTCATGGTGCCAGAAAAGGTTTGGCGGATACTGCACTTAGAACAGCCGATTCCGGCTATTTAACTAGAAGACTCGTTGATGTTGCTCAGGATGTTATTGTAAGAGAACAAGATTGCGGTACTAAGAAGGGTCTAAAGGTTCGTGCAGTCATGAATGGTACAGAGGTAATAGAGCCATTAAGTGAACGCATTGCTGGACGTTTTGTTGCTGAAGATGTCTTAGATCCTAAGAGTGGCATTGTCATTGTTAAAAAAGGTGACTTTATAAATGATGCCATGGCAGAGAGTATTCAGGCTATGGGTATCGAAGAAGTGGTTATTAGAAGTGCTCTTACTTGTCGTAGTCGTCATGGCGTATGTGCACATTGTTATGGTCGAAATCTTGCAACAGGTCAGTTAGTTGATATAGGAGAGGCTGTTGGTATTATAGCTGCCCAATCTATAGGTGAACCTGGAACCCAACTTACCATGCGTACTTTCCATACTGGTGGTATCGCAGGTGGGGATATTACTCAAGGTTTACCACGTGTTGAAGAAATTTTTGAAGCAAGAAAACCAAAAGGTCAGGCTGTTATTAGTACAGTTGCTGGTAGAGTAAGTTTTGGTGAATCAAAAGGAAAGATGGAAATTCGTATTACATCAGATATTGGTGAAACAGAAACTTATCAAATTCCTTATGGAGCCCATATTGCTGTCATGGATGGGGCTGTAGTGGATGCAGGGGTAGAATTAACAGAAGGATCCATCAGTCCACAAGAATTACTCTTGGTTAAAGGTGCCCTTGGTGTCCAAGAATATCTTCTTCGTGAAGTACAGAAAGTTTATCGTTTACAAGGTGTAGATATCAATGACAAACACATCGAAGTAATGGTTCGTCAAATGATGAGAAAAGTTAAAATTGAAGATGGAGGGGACAGTCCTTTTTTAGCGGGTACTCAGGTTGACATTATTGATTTTGAAGAAATGAATGAGAAAATTGAAGCAAGTAATCAAAGAAAAGCAGTTGGTGAAGTACAATTGCTTGGTATTACTAAAGCCGCTTTAGCGACTGAATCTTTCTTATCAGCTGCTTCTTTCCAAGAAACTACAAAGGTTTTGACAGATGCTTCAATTAAAGGAAAGACAGATTATCTTATTGGCTTAAAAGAAAATGTTATTTTAGGTAAGTTGATCCCTGCTGGTACAGGTATGCGTTACTATGATGATATTAACTTGAATAAGATAG
>CALIQN010000001.1 GCA_938044045.1 uncultured Peptococcaceae bacterium | reverse complement strand
TTAGCATTTTTATTTAAGGTATTGGTTAATTCAGAAATTTTTAATTGTAATTCATTATTGATTAAAAATTCTTCCAATTGCTTTTTGACTTCTTCATAACTTTGAGTACCAGCTGGCTTTTTGTCTTCTACTTTGATGACATGATAACCAAATTCTGTTTTAACAGGTGCTTGGCTAAAAGTCCCTACTTCCATAGAAAATGCAGCATTGGCAAAAGGTGCAACCATTCTTGACTTGTCAAAATAGCCCAAGTCACCACCATTGTTCTTATTGCTTTCATCAGTAGAATAGGTTTTTGCAAGTTCTGCAAAGTCTTTACCTGCTTTTAATTCTGCAATGACTTTATTGGCTTCTTCTTCTGTTTTTACCAAGATATGACTAGCTTTTACTTGCTCATCTTGTTTAAATTCATCTGGATGAGAGTCATAGTAGCCTTTAGAGTCAATCTTAATGCTAGACTTGATGTTATCTTGAAGCTTGTTGAAAATGACTTGTTGTTTCAAAAGGGTTTGAGTATCTTTAGCGCTGATACCCTTATCTTCCATATCTTTATTGAAAGCTTCTTCTGAGCCAGCTTGAGCAACGAGTTCTTTTTTCAAATTTGCCACTTCTTCGTCTGTAGCAGTGATGTTTCTTTTTGCAGCTTCTTGTAAAAGCAAGGTCAAATCCACTGCACTTTTGATAATACCTGCACGATAGGTATCTGCCATTTCAGTACCTTCTTCGATACCATTAGCAACAAATACTTGTTTAATACGACTATCAAGATAGCCACTTTTTAAAACTTCATCATTAACTTTAATGGCATCCTTGCCACTTGACCAATCAGTACCACTACCACAACCTATTACTGTTGTCATCATAAATACGCTGAGTACCAATGCCATAATTTTTTTCTTCAAATTAATCGCTCCTTAATTTTAAACTAAGAGCATTATACAACTTTTAATCATTCTTGACAATCATAGAAATAGCCTTGAGTTTCCCAGACAGTTCATCTAAATCACCTAGCTTTTTCACCAAGAGATAAAAGACCTGTTCCCCATTTCTTTCCACAAAACTACCCTCTAACTTGCCTTGAAGTAGGTAGTCCATCAAAGCTCTAACCTTTTCATCGGAAAACTTTTCATGATAAAAATTCAAGTAATAACCCTTTTCTCCCTTACTGAGGGCTTTGATAAAGGCTTCTTTGGCATAGATTTTCACTTTCATCACACTAAAGAGACGAAGGAGTTGACTCGGCAAGTCACCAAATCTATCTAAGGTATCATAATAAAGTGCCTTCAGCTCTTCTAGATTTGCTATCCCATAAATTTTTCGATATAAACTGAGTCTCAAAGCATTCTCCTTGATATAATCACTTGGAATATAGGCAGAAACTTGTAGATTCATTTCCACCTCATCACTGACCTTTTCAATGCCTTTTAATTGGTTAATGGTTTCTTCAAGCATGTACATATAAAGTTCAAAACCTACAGAAAGCATTTGTCCTGATTGCTCTTTACCCAAGATATTGCCAGAACCTCGGATTTTTAAATCTTTTAGAGCGATTTTATACCCAGAACCCAAGGCCGTATACTGCCTTAATGCCATCAGGCGCTTTTCTGAGACTTCAGTAAGATACCTGTTTTTAGCATAGGTAAGGTAAGCATAGGCGACTTGATGACTTCTCCCCACTCTCCCCCTTAGCTGGTAAAGTTGAGAGAGTCCTAGGGTATCTGCATACTCCACAATAAGGGTGTTAGCATTGGCGATGTCTATCCCTGTTTCAATAATCGTGGTTGAAAGTAGGACATCGATTTCTTTATTCATAAATGCCAACATGACCGTATCAATTTCTTTCTCGCTCATCCGACCGTGGGCAAGTCCAATTTTAACATCGAGTAGACTGTTTTGTAATTTTCCCAAAATATCATCCAAGGCATCAATCCTATTTCTAACATAAAAGACTTGCCCACCTCTTGCCACTTCTTTTTGAATGGCTTGGCTAATGGTTGATAAATCATGCTCAATGATGTAAGTCTGAATCGGATGACGATTTTTTGGTGGGGTCTCAATTAAGCTCACATCCCTAAGCCCTACCATGGACATGTGTAAGGTGCGTGGTATTGGTGTCGCTGAAAGGGTTAATATATCCACATCAGTCTTTAGTGCCTTGATTTTCTCCTTATGCTTAACACCAAAACGTTGCTCCTCATCAATAACCAGTAGGCCTAAATCTGAAAAACTGACCTTATCCGATAAGGCTTTATGGGTTGCAATTAAAATATCTATCTTATGGTCTGCCAAATCTTGTAAAATACGCTTTTCATCTTTTTTGCTCGTAAAACGGCTAAATTCTTCTATTTTGACATCAAAGTCTGAAAAACGCTCAGTAAAGGTACGATAATGTTGTTGGCAAAGCACTGTTGTTGGCACTAAGATCAAGACTTGCTTGAGATTTAACACTGCTCTATAACTCGCTCTAATAGCAACTTCTGTTTTGCCATAGCCGACATCACCACAAATTAGCCTATCCATTGGATAGGGTCTAGTCATATCAGCTAAGGTATCTTCGATTGCTTTGAGTTGATCTGGCGTCTCTACATAAGGAAATGAAGCAAAAAAACGCTCTTCTTCCTCTTTAAAGCCTAAAAAACTAATTCCCTCTTTCAGTTTACGCTCCGCAGAGGTCTTTAGGAGATGATGGGCAATATCCTCTATCGCACCTTTAACCTTTGCTTTAGTCTTAACCCATTCTTTGGAATTAAGATTGGTGACCTTAGGCGCCTTGGTGTCATCCCCATGATATTTTTGAAGGTGTTTGACCTGAGCGATTGGTATCAAAAGGCGATCATTACCCTTATATTGAAGGACGAGATAATCATTTTCGCTATCTTGTAAGGCAATATGCTCTACCCCTGCGTAAATCCCTATCCCATGATTTTCATGGACAATATAATCGCCTAACTCCAAATCATCAAGGTTAAATTCGCCTTTATTTTCCTTCTCCGTTTGGCGAGAACTTGTTTTTTTTGTTTTAGAAAAAATCACTTCATAAGAAAGAAAAACCACATTCATATCTTGCCAATGGTAGTTTAAGTTTAATGCCGAAGGCAAAAGGGCAATATGCCCTTTTGCAAAACTATCGCTATAGTTTAGTCCATTATCTTCTAAAAAATGAATGAGATTTTTTCTCTCTTCATCATCTTGATAGGTAAAAATAACTGCCTTTGTCTCTAACCATGTATTTAAATCTTTAACTAAAGCATTCCTATCGTCATGATAAGTGATTAAATCCTCCCCAATACTATAGACTTTTTCTCCAATATCTACAAATTCAGATTGCTTAGGCAAGTAAGAATAGGCCATGATAGTATATCTATTGATATCACGCTTAATCGTTTCTTTTTCTAGAAAAAGCCTACTTTGCGCTTCTAAAAATTGCCCCTCTCGTCTTAGGGTTTCTGTTTGAACCTTATCTTCATTGATTGCCTTATTTAAAGCAACATCAAAATTTGTAAGGTTTTCTATCATGATGACTGGAGGCTTTAAAAAATAATCCAAGAGGCTTTCTAAATGGTCATAAAAAAAAGGTAAAAAAAGATCTGCTTGATTTTTAAAACCAAGTTCATCGGAGAGAATTTTGTCAAAATAAGCCAAATCCACATTTTTTCCCGATGCTTTCAATCCCTTTATCGCAAGCTCAATAGCCTCTTTTGCCCTTAAAAAAATTTCATCACTTTGATCAATGCTCAACACCGGTGCCAAGGTAATGGCATCAATAGCAGATGAAGGCAGTCGCCTTTGCGTGCTCACCTCAAAATACGTTAAATCTTCAATTTCATCATCAAAGAAGTTTAGGCGTAAGGCCTTAGTTTCACCGATAGGAAAAATATCCAGCACTTCACCACGAAAGGCAAATTCGCCCTCATTTTCAACAATTTTTACTGCCTCATAACCTAAACTTGAGAGCTGTCTCTGCAAATCTGCTCGGCTAGTTGTCTCACCTTTTTTAAGGTCTAGGCACATTTTTAAAAATGCTTCTTTAGGTGCTAGATTTTGATTTAGCCCTTGAAAGCTCATCGTAACCACTTTAAGCTCACTTCTTAAAAGTTGTTTTAAAATCCCTTGCCTTATTTTTTCAGTTTCAAGACTTTGGGACAAAACCCCATAGGGTGTATAGGCTTTTTGAGGGAAAAAGCGTGCATCAATCCCTAATTCCTCTAAAAAATTCGCATAATCTTTGGCCCTCTTTTCACTCTCACAAACCAGTAAGATTGCTTTTTTCTGTTTTAATAAACTTTCTATAAAAAAAGGCAAACTCAGCCGTTTCCCTGTTTCTGTCATCCCATAAAATTCAGTTTTTTGTGCTTTATTCAAGCCCGTAAACTTTTTTTCCAATAAAGGTAGGAATTGGGGTGCCAAGCTATTCATATATCCTCCTTAATCCACTTCTCTTGCATCATTTTAATGCCAATATAAAAAGTAATCAGTGAAAACACTGATTACTTTTTTCTATTATACTGATTCATTACCTTGTCAATATCACTTTCTAACCATGATAAGAGTCCTTTATAAGCCTCTTCAAAGACTTCTTCTAAAACCTTTTGTTCTGATGATGAAAAATCACCTAAAACATGCTTTACGGCATCCGTTTTCTTTTGCCCAATCCCTATTTTTAAACGATCAAATTCTTGGGAATTTAAACTTGAAATAATGGACTTAATGCCATTATGTCCACCAGCACTTCCCTTTTTCTTAAAACGAATTTGTCCTAATTCTGTATCCATATCATCATAGACCACAATGAATTCTTCTATTTGATCATTATAGTAATCAAGCACCTGCCAGACGGCTTTACCACTCAAATTCATAAAGGTTTGTGGCTTAACCAGTAAGACTTTCTTACTTTGATAAAAACCTATACCGACCAGGGCTTCATGTGCTTTTTTTTCGATCGCAATCCCTAGTGATTGTGCGACCTTGTCCAAAAACATAAAACCGACGTTATGTTTTGTCTTTTCATAGGCTTTACCTGGATTGCCTAATCCTATGATGACTTTCATTAAAACATCTCACTTACAGGAGCATTTTGATAAATTCTCATAATGGCTTCCCCGATAAGAGGCGCAACAGATAGGGCTTTGAGATTTAAAAGTTCAATGTGTTTTTGTTGTGGAATGGTATTGGTGGTGACAACTTCTTTGATAGGAGCGTTTTTAATGCGTTCTACAGCTGGCCCAGATAAAATCGCATGGGTACAAGACACATAAATATCTTTTGCACCACGTTGAGCAAGGGCTGTTGCTGCATTGGTGATAGTACCAGCAGTATCAATAATATCATCTATCATAATCACTGTCTTGCCTTCTATCTCACCAATAATATTCATCACTTCAGAGACGTTAGGCATAGGTCTTCTTTTGTCAATAATGGCTAGAGGTGCGCCCATTTGTTCTGCCAAAATACGAGCACGTCTTACCCCACCGGTATCTGGGCTTACCACCACAACATCTTCTAGATTTTTTGCTTTATAATACTCTGCAATTAAGCCAGAAGCCACCAAATGATCAACAGGAATATCAAAAAAGCCTTGGATTTGTTGTGCATGGAGATCTACAGTCAACACTCTTGTTGCACCAGCACTTTGAATAAGATTGGCAACAAGTTTAGCAGTGATAGGCTCTCTACCACGGGACTTTCTATCCTGTCTTGCATAGCCATAGTATGGTATCACTGCTGTAATACGAGCAGCTGAGGCACGTTTTAAGGCATCAATCATAATAAGCAATTCCATGATATTATCATTGACAGGTTCACAGGTTGGTTGTACGACAAAAACATCACAACCTCTAACACTTTCCTCAAAATTCACATTGATTTCACCATCACTAAATTTAGAAATACTCGCACGAGCTACATCAATACCTAAACTCTTAGCAATTGCCTCTGCTAATTCTCTATTCGCATTACCACTTACAATTTTTAGATGATTAATTCTTTTTTCTAATTCAAAGTTATACATAACAGTCCCCTTATCTTTTTTTCCAAGATTTCACTATCTTCAGTGGTGCTCTTGTTAGTGCCAACGTCCCTGAATCAACATCTTTAGTAATCGTTGATCCTGCACCAATGACTGCACCTTCTCTTATGGTAACTGGTGCAACCAAGTTTGTATTACTTCCAACAAATACATCATCTTCAATGACTGTCCTATGTTTTTTCAACCCATCATAGTTACATGTAATAGAACCACAGCCTATATTAATGCGCTCTCCTAACGTACTATCCCCTACATAAGATAAATGGGGAATCTTTGTGCCTTGTCCAACTGTGCTATTTTTAACCTCAACAAAGTCACCGATTTTAACATAATCTTTTAAGATGGTATTTGGTCTAAGATAGGCAAAAGGTCCAATATAACAACCATTGCCTACCTCACATGACCAAAGCACGGATGATTTGATGACAGAATCCTCGCCCACAATACTATCAGTAACCTTTGATCCAGACTCAATCACCGTACCTTTTTTAATCACTGTCTGTCCCAAAAGGCTGACGCCACCCTCAATTAAAACATCCTCTTCTATAGAAACTCCAGGCTCGATATAAACATAATTTGGATTGGTAAAACTCACACCATTTAACATATGTTTTTCTACAATTCGCCTTTGCATTAACTCAGTGGCAACAGAAAGTTGCAAACGATTATTGACCCCAAGACCTTCTCTATCATCCTCTAAAGTATATTCTCCAACACGATAGCCCGCTTCTACTGCCATCGCAAGTAAATCAGTAAGATAATATTCCCCTTGAGCATTATCATTTTTTAACCTCGGCAAATAGTCTTTTAAAAAGCTCCCCTTAAAACAGTACGTCCCTGTATTAATAAGGTTAATTTTACGCTCTTCTTCTGTAGCATCTTTTTCCTCCACTATGCCACAGACATTACCATCTTGAAGTAAAATTCTACCATAACCATAAGGATTATCGACACGAGTTGTCAAAACCGTCATCACTTGACCTTGACTTTCATGACGATTAATCAAAGCTTCTAAACTTTCCTTGGTGAGTAATGGTGTATCGCCACAGGCGACCAAGACTGTATCAAATTCCTCTAGATCTTTTAGGCTATTTGCCCCTAATGATACAGCATGACCCGTTCCCTCTTGCTTTTCTTGATACACAAAAGAGAACCCCTCATCTAAAAGAGCCCCTTGGACACGCTCATGTTGATAACCAACAATAAGGGTTAAGTCGGAAATTCCAGCTGCTTTGATTGTATCAGAAACCCACAAAACCATTGATTTTCCTAAAATTTCATGGAGTACTTTAGGTTTTCTTGATTTCATCCTTGTCCCATGACCAGCGGCCAAAATAATCGCTGAACGCTTCATCTCATCTCTCCTAATCATCACACTTTAGTACTCTATCATCCAAATCCTCTGCTACTAGTGTGGTGGTCAATAAAATATGTGGATAATCTTTTTGTAAAACTTTAAACCAATACATCGCCTCTTCTGACGTTTTAAACAAACTAAACACAGTTGGACCACTGCCACTCATCAAGACATGACGTATACCTCGGTTTAAAAGATCACGTTTTGTTAACTCAACCTTAGGATACAATGAAAAGGTAGTAGTTTCAAGGTCATTAGAAAGATTTGCTAAAATATAATCTATGTTTTTTTCTTCCATAGCCTTTTTAAAGGCTAGATAATCCCCTTGAACTTTTTTCGATAGCTCAAATTGTTGATAAATCTTGGCTGTTGATACGCCAAAATTCGCCTTAATAACAAGAACATAAAGTTTCTTAGGACTAGGAAGAGGGGTAATTTTTTCTCCACGACCATAAGCTAGGGCAGTTGGCCCCATGATACAAAAAGGCACATCTGACCCTAGCTTTTCTCCTAGTGTACATAAGTCTTCAGTTGTTATCTTTTGATTAAATAATTCACGCATACCTAGTAAAACAGCTGCAGCATCACTGCTACCACCTGCCATACCTGCAGAAACAGGGATGTTTTTTTGAATTGTGATGCTCACTTGAGGCATCTGATAATATTCCTGCATCAACTCAGCAGCCTTCATGGCAAGATTGTTACGATTATTTGGTACAAATTCATGATTAGAAAAAATACGATTACGCCTTGCCGAAGAAATATGGATATTATCCCATAGACGAAGCATTTGCATGACCATCCATACCTCATGATAGCCATCATCTCGTTTACCTAAAACTTCTAGTCTTAAATTAATCTTGCTATACGCTCTTACATTAACGCCCATTATTCACACCCTATAATACCCGAGATAAAAATGCTCTCGTACGTTCTTCTTTTGGAGAGGTAAAAATAGCCTCTGGTGACCCTTCTTCTACTATCGTACCCTCATCCATAAAGATGACTCTATCTGCCATCTCTCTTGCAAAACCCATCTCATGAGTCACCACCACCATCGTCATCCCTTCTGTTGCTAGCCCCTTCATAACTTGTAAAACATCATCCACTAGCTCTGGATCTAGGGCACTGGTTGGCTCATCAAAAAGCATAATTTCAGGATTCATTGCCAAAGCACGAGCAATAGCAACACGTTGCTGTTGTCCACCAGATAAAGCACTTGGCCAAGCATCCTTTCTATCTTCTAAACCTACTTTTTTTAAAAGCTTGAGTGCTTTTTCTGTTGCTATTGCCTTATCTTCTTTTAAGACTTGAACTGGTGCCTCAATAATATTATCGAGAACATGTTTATGTGGAAAAAGATTAAAACGTTGGAATACCATACCTATTCTCGTACGAATTTTAATCAGTACAGGATCATTTTCTTTTGTTTTTGACGTCAAGGTGACCTCTCCTAGTACCTTTACTTCCCCTTGATTTGGTAATTCCAAGCCATTTAATAAGCGAAGTAAGGTACTTTTACCTGAACCACTTGGCCCAATAATAACAACAACTTCACCTTTATTAACACTCAAATTAATATTTTTTAAGACAACCTTATGACCAAAGGATTTTGTCACACCCTGTACTTGAATCATTTTCCTCTCGCCCCCAACTTTCTTTCCAAAGCACCAAATATGAGTGTCAAAACAGTGGTAATAAACAAATAAAATGCCCCAACAGTGATAAAGGCTTCAAAGGGTTTAAAAGCATTTGTAGCGACTGTTTGTGCAACTCTTAACATCTCAGCCAAGGTAATCGTTGATGCTAAGGCTGTATCTTTCACAAGGTTAATGTATTCATTGCTCATTGGTGGTAATAATCTAAGATAAGTTTGAGGAATAATAATACGTCTTAAAGCTTGAGCACGAGTCATACCCAAAGACAAAGCTGCTTCCATCTGACCCTTATCAATAGAAAGAATGGCAGCACGTACAATCTCTGCGATATAGCCCCCACCACAAAGACTAATCCCTACAATAGCAGCTGTTTTGGCTTCCAAATTAATGGCAAAAGCAGCAGATACCCCAAAATAGATGATGAATAATTGCACAATAAGAGGAATACCACGAAAGACCCAAGTATACAATTGCCCAAAGATACGCAAAACACCAATATGGCTAATTTTCATCAAAGCAACGACAAAACCAATTATCGTCCCAAAAATAATACTTAAAAGGGCGATTTCAATGGTAATGACACTAGCAGAAAGAAGCTTAGGAAATAGTCTTTCTATCACAAATTGCCAATCCCAACCTACTAAAAAATGCATCTTATTCCTCCATATTTAAACAACACTATCACCTAGCTTTCACTAGGTGATAGTACTATTCTATTTATTTCTTTTTTCAATACGTGCTTTGGCATCAGCAACTAAAGGTTCTGTAATATCCATAGAAAGCCACTTCATAGAAATTTCTTTCATCGTCCCATCAACAAGCATGTCATCAATGGTTTCTTGAATTTTGTTTTGTAAATCCCCATCGCTCTTTCTAATAGCAATCCCCATCATGTTCTTCATGCCATATTTCCCATCATCAGTCACATCAGATAGATTAAAGGCAACTTGATACTTACCAGTATCTAAAAAGCGTTTTGCACTAAAGCTATCAATTGCCAAAGCATCCACTCTACCATTTTCTAAGTCCAAGTCAACATCTGGATAAGATTTATAGAGTTTAAGGTTTTTACCATCTTCAAAGCCAAGATTTTGCAACTCAGTGGCTGCAGTTCCACCAAGTTGGGTACCTAAAACTTTAGCCTTGTAATCATCAATAGTTTTTAACTTATCAAGGTCAGGATAATCTTTTTTTACAATGATGACTTGATCACTTAAGCCATAAGGGACAAAATTGACAGCATCAATTCTATCATCTTCCATATTCATCCCTGAAATAATCATATCAATTCTTTTGGTCACCAAAGAAGAAACAATAGAATCCCAATCTTGTGGTTGGAAATCAAATTTTAGTCCAAGACGTTTACCAAGTTCTTTACCCATATCAACGTCAAAACCAATCAATTCATTGGTTTTAGGATCACGGTAACCCATTGGAGGATAAGCTTCATCAAGACCTACAACAACCTTACCTGCTTTTTTGACCGCATCAAAAGAGCCGTCCCCACTGGTTGTTGCTTCCCAAGGATTTGCATCTGTCTTAGTAGCCGTATTGGTATCTGCTGTTTGTCCTGCCTTATCGCCACCACAACCAACTACAGATAAACTCATGAGCGCTATTAAAGAAAATACCATTAATTTTTTAAATTTCATCTTAACTATCCCCTTACCAGTTTTTTTACTATAATACTTTAGCACGCTAAAGAAGTCAAGTGTTTCTTGAAAACTTTTCAAAAAATACCTATCTCCTGTCCTAGAATGTGCTAAAATAAAGCAAACTCAACTATTTGACAAAGGATATATAGCATGCTTACCTTAGATTTATTTAAAACTTTTACAACCTTAGATATCGAAACTACAGGGCTAGAGAAAGATGCCCGTATTATAGAGATTGGACTCGCCCATTATGAAAATGGTCGCTGTGTTGGTACTTGGCAAACACTAATTAACCCAAGTATGACAATCTCTTATGATATTAGCCTCTTAACTGGTATTACCAATGAGATGATACAAGACGCTCCAATCTGGGATGATATTGTCTCAGACTTTTTGCAAGAGATAGAAGGCAAAACCCTTATTGCACACAATATTAGTTTTGATAAATCCCACCTTGAATATCATTTAGGCTTTGAGCTCAAAAATCAATATTTGGATACCTATGACCTCGCTAAGCTATTTTTACCCTGTAAGTCGAGTTACAAATTACAGGCTTTGGCGCAATTTCTAGGGGTATCTGACTTAAACCATCATCGTGCCTTAAATGATGCCTTGGTTTGTGGAGAAGTCTACCTCAAGATCCTTGAACACGCCATTAAGATTTCTCCCTACGCTTTACTAGAAGTCGCTAATATGCTCACACCTCTTGATCCCTACTTAGCAGATTTTTGTCATACGATAGAAACGGAATCAGCGATAAGTGATGCGCCTATTTTTGAGCTTCCCAAAAAAGAAGAAAACCTCTACCAAGATACACCTGCACTCACTTTTAAAAATGCACCTGACTTTTTTTTGAAAGATGGTCTACTGAGCCAAAACATGCCCCAATTTGAATATCGTTTGGAACAGCTGGAAATGTTAAAAACCATTCAAAAGGCATTCACTGAACATAAACACGCCATTATCGAAGCGGGAACGGGAACGGGAAAATCCTTTAGTTATCTGGTAGCAGGCTTACTTTATGCTTATGAGCATGATGAAAAGGTCATTGTTTCTACAAACACCATGACCCTACAAGAGCAACTCTATCATAAAGACTTGCCTTTTTTAAAAAAGGTTTTAGGCTATCCCTTTTCAGTTACCATCAGTAAAGGTCGAAATAATTACCTTTGTCTCAGACGCTTTGAAGCGCTTAAAAAAGACACTTCTCTATCTAAAGATGAGCTTCTCTTTATTGCTAGCTTAGTCATTTGGGAAGAACGAACAACCTTTGGTGATAAAGAAGAACTCAATCTCAATAACCTAGAAACACAATTTTGGCATAAGGTCTCTTCTACAACAGAAACCTGTTTTAATAAGTCTTGCCCAAATTTTACTGCCTGTTATTATTTTAACAATCGTCGTAGTGCTCAAGAGAGCCAGCTCATCATTGTCAATCATTCCCTTTTGCTCCAACATGTTAAAACAGATCACAACCTCTTGCCTAAAGCAAGCGCACTCATTATTGATGAAGCCCATCACTTAGAAGATGAAGCCATCAAACAATTTACCACTACCATTGATTTCAATAAGCTAAAGCGTCAAGTATTTACCCTAACAAGAAAAAGAGGCTTAACCGATAGACTCTCAAAAAGACTTGAGCTCTCCATTGCTGATCATGATGAAAAAGAAGAAATTTTGGAACAAATCCATCATTTAAATGAAGTCGGTGAGCCCATTGGTGAGCTGAGTCAAGAAATTATCTCTTTGGCCAATCAAACCACCATCTTGGCAACGACAGGAGAGTATCGCCTCAATCAAAAACAACGCCGAAGCCAATGGTGGCAGGATTTGCAAGCAAAGATTAGTGTCTATACTAGCTACCTTCTCACCCTCTCCAAAAAGCTCACCTACCTGCTTACGCTCATTGAATCCAATAGCGATTATGAAACGATTTATCGAGAAGGCGCTTTTACGCTGAGCCTCTTAGAAGAAGGACTTCAAGCTTTAGAAACCTTCCTTAATGGGGATAATGATAATATGGTCTATTGGCTCAATGCACAAAATAATAACTGGGGTGGAAATTTTCTTTGTTGTATGGCCTATATTGATATTTCTAAACTCATGAAAGCCTCTCTTTTTGACTTTTATCCCTCTGTTATTTTAACTTCAGCCACTTTAGCCACTTCCAATGGCTTGGACTATACGGCTCAAAACTACCTACTGGAAAAAGAGGATTATCTCAGTTACATCTGTACTTCGCCATTTGATTATCATGCCCAATCCCTTATTGCCATCTTAAATCACAGACCAGATTACAGTAAGGTCAATGACTTAACCTATGGCAAGCATATTGCAGAAGACTTAGAAGTCATCATCCCAGCGATTAATGGTGGTATTTTAATCCTCTTTACCTCTTATGCTATGATGAATAGGGTTGCCTTAATGCTCAAAGAAAGCCATAACCTAAAAAATTATCATATTCTATGTCATGGTCAGGATGGAAATCGAAATAGCATCATTGAAACCATGAAAAAAAATCTCAATACCATTGTCTTGGGTACTTCCAGCTTCTGGGAAGGGGTTGATATTTCAGGAGATTATTTAAAAGCAGTCATTATCACTAAACTCCCCTTTTCCCCGCCTACTATGCCAATTGAAAGTGCCAGAGCAGAACACTTGGAAAAAAATGGAAAATCTGCCTTTACCTATCTCAGCTTACCGAAAGCTGTCCTTCGTTTCAGACAAGGTGTCGGGCGTCTCATTCGCTCTAAAAATGATAAAGGGGTTATCATTATCTTAGATAATCGTATCGTCAGAAAAAATTATGGTAAGAGTTTTTTAAATGTCTTGCCAGAACAAACAAAAATCAAAGGTGATAGCACTGATATCGCCTTTAAGATAGCCTCTTGGCTAAATAAACCGCAATGAAATGGAGTGCAAAACGATGTTAGAAAGTGTACTATTTGACTTAGACGGTACCCTAATCAATACCAATGACCATATTATCAATGCCCTCTTGCAAGCCATGCAAAGAGAAAGCCAAGTGAAAGTCACCAGAGAAGATATCGCCAGTACTTTTGGTATTCCCTTAGAAAAAGCCATCCAAGGCTTTGATAAAAAAAATTGGGTCAATATTTTAAACGCTTACCATGAATTTGCCAACCTCAAGGGCTATGATGATGTCAGTTTATTTAACAATGCTTTGACGATTCTTTCTCATCTCAAAGAAAAAAACATCAAAACAGCCATTGTCACCTCTAGACGTAGGAATAATGCCATCAGTTATTTGAAACATTTTGAAATGGACAATCTTTTTGATGTTGTCATCGGCCCCGAAGACTGTCAAAATCACAAACCTCATCCCGAACCCATCCTTTTGGCCTTAAAGCAGCTAGATAGTGCGCCAAGCAAAAGTTGTATGGTAGGCGATAGCCCCTTTGACATTATAGCTGCCAATGAGGCAAAGGTTATCAGTATAGGCGTATCCTATACGGCTATTGACTTTAGTTTGCTCAAAAAAGCCAAACCTCAAAAAATTATCGACGATCTTATCGAGCTTAAAAACTTTATCTAAAAATCAAATAAAAAAAGTACTTTGAGATTTTCTCAAAGTACTTTTTTTGTATCTTACATACCCAAATAGCCTCTAGGTTGCGTATGTTGTCCATTGACACGAACTTCAAAGTGAAGGTGTGGACCGGTACTTGCTCCAGTGGTACCAATTGCCCCAATTTGTTCCCCTGCTTTGACAACAGAGCCAAAAGGTTTGGTAAAGGCACTCATATGAGCGTATACCGTACTTAAACCATTACCATGGTCAATAACCACATAGTTACCATAACTCCAATGGTATTCTTGGAGAATAATTCTACCATCACCAGCTGCTAAGACTGGTGCCCCCATGCTAGCACCTAAGTCAATACCCATGTGGAAAGATTGTCCACCAGAGAATGGATCCCCACGCCAACCATATTCTGAAGTGACACCATAATAGCTAGGTACTGGGAAGGTCAAAACACCATTTGCCGGAACATAGGCACCATCATAACCAGCACCACCACTACCAGTGCTTCCACTGCCTTGGTTGGCAGCAGCTGCTGCAGCGGCCGCTGCGGCTGCTTGTTGCGCTTGAATCGCTTGAATTTGTGCCCCAATCTCATTAGAAGCTTGTTCCATGGATTGGATATTCTTTTGAATTTCTTTTTCTTGTGATGTGAGTTCTGTGACTAAAGCTTGTTTATTTTCGCCAAGTTGAGCCAATTCATTTTTACGATTTTCTTTCGCTTGACGATTGCTTTCTAAAGTCTTTTTAACATTGGCAACTTGTGTTTGTTGATCTTGCAAGTTCGCCTTTTGTTCTTTGACTTCTTTCATCAAATCTTCATCACTGTCATTGATGTATTGAATGTATTGATAACGTGTTAGGAAATCATTGAAATCTTCTGCACCAAAAAGGACATCTAAATACTTAACATCACCCTCTTTGTAAACTTCTACAAGGCGCTTATTGTATTCCGTTATCTTTCTTTCTAGTTTTGCTTGAGATTCTTTGATTTTATCTTCTAAAACGACAATCTCTTTTTCTTTTGCTGAAATATCATTTGTCAATTTATTGATGGTTTGTTTCGTTGAGGCAATATTTTGATTGATTGCTTTCAAATCATCTAAGGTTTTAATTTTTTTATCAGAAGTCGCCTCTAATTTTTTCTTGTTGCTTTCAATAGACGAATCAATATCACTTTGCTTATTTTTTAATTCAGAAATACTCTGAGCTGCAAAAAGCGGATTTGTACCAAAAAGTAAGGCTAGCAAAAGCGCAGATGCGGTCAATTTTTTTACGTTTTTTCTCATACCCACTATCCTTCCTCTAAATTACTGCCATACAAGGATACTCCATTTCCAAACCCTTTGGCAAGCTATCTGCCAAGCTCTCACTATTTTGTCATTTTTATCAAATTAGCCAAAAGCTGACTTGCACCAAAACGGTCAATTTCCAGTCCTTTATATTTTAACACATCTTCCTTTGTTCGTATACCGCCAGAGACCTTGATTTTTAAATCTCTTTGGCCAATAAACTGACGAATCTGCTTTGTTTTTTCTAAAGGATCTTCTTTGAAATTAAACCCTGTTGACGTTTTGATGTAATCTATACCATAAAAGATTAAGCTTTCACAAAGTCTTTGTAATTCTTTACTTTCTAGCGCTCCTGTTTCCACAATAACTTTAAGGATTTTTCCTTCTGTGCAAGCTCTCATCATTTTTAGCGCTTCTTCACATTTATCCCAAGCCCCATTTTTAATATGGGTCAAATCCATCACCATATCAAGTTCATCGACGCCATCCCTAATAGCAAGCTTGGCCTCATAAGCCTTGACTTCCAAAAGATTATAACCATTAGGAAAACCTATTACTGTTGCAAGATTTAATAGAGGATATTTTTCTCTACAAAACTTGATGTAATTTGGTGAAATACAGACACTGGCTGTCTTATACTGAAGTGCTTCTGTACAAAGCGTGTCAATCATCGCTTCCGTAGCAACAGGCGAAAGATTGGTATGATCAATCTTTCTGATAATTTCTTCTAACATTATTTTTCCTCTATCGCCTTGATGATGAGGTCATTGACCATGCTTGGATTCGCTTTACCTTTGGTTTCTTTCATCATTTGACCCACTAAGAAACCAAGAGCTTTCGCCTTACCATTTTTATAGTCCTCTACAGATTGAGGATTGGCATCGACAATTCTTTGAACAATCGGATAAAGGTCATCAGTATTTGAAATTTGCACCAAGCCTTTTTCCTCAACAATAGCCTTTGGCATTTTTCCACTTTCAAAGGCATCCAAAAAGACCTCTTTAGCAATCTTGGAGCTAATAACCTTGGTATTAATCAGCTCAATTAGCTCTGCCAGTTGCTTCGGTGCAAAGTCGGCTTCTGATAAGCTCTTGCCTTCAAGATTTAATTTTGCCAAAATATCGCCAAGTAGCCAGTTGACAATCGCCTTGTAATCTGTACATAACGCTTTGCTTGCTAGATAAAAATCAGATAAAGCCTTATCACTAGTGATAATCTTCGCTTCAACTTCACCTATCCCATCTTCTAACATATCTTGATACCTTGCCTGTGGTAAACGTGGAAGGGTCGCTTTTAAATCGTCAATATAAGCTTGTGTTAGTACCACTGGTGGCAAATCCGGTTCTGGGAAATAACGATACTCATCTGCCTCTTCCTTGCTACGTAAAGAAAAAGTCATCCCCTTGGCATCATCCCATGTTCTTGTTTCTAACTTAACCTTTTTGCCTTCATCAAGTAAATCTGATTGTCTATCAATTTCATGTTCAATAGCCTTTTCCACAGCCTTGAAAGAATTGAGGTTTTTGATCTCTGCTCTGGTCCCAAAAGCTTCTGTGCCTTTTTCTCTAAGAGAAATATTCACGTCACAACGTAAAGACCCCTCTTCCATCTTCGCATCTGAAACCCCTGTATAAGCAATAATTGCCTTGAGTGCTTCTAAATAGGCCTTCGCTTCTTTAGCACTACGCATATCTGGTTCAGAGACGATTTCTATTAGTGGCACCCCAGCTCTATTGTAATCTGCATAAGAGCCAGAAGAGCTTGTAATCGAATCCCCTTGATGCACGAGTTTACCAGCATCTTCTTCCATATGAATTCTTGTTAAGCCAATATCTTTTTTAACCCCATCAACTTCTATGGTGATATGACCATGTTCTGCAATCGGCAAATCAAACTGTGAGATTTGATAGGCCTTAGTCAAATCTGGATAGAAATAATTTTTTCTATCAAATTTACTAAAATGCGCTATTGTACAGTTAGTTGCCAAACCCGCCTTAATGGCAAAATCTAAAACATTTTTATTGAGTACTGGCATGGTACCAGGCAAACCTAAGCACACTGGACAAACATGGGTATTTGGTGCGCCACCAAAGGCAGTGGTACAATTACAAAATATTTTCGTCGCTGTCTTTAACTCAACATGAACTTCTAACCCTATTACCGCTTCATAGTGCATTAATTTTCTTCCCCCTTTAAAACTTGATTTAAAAATTCTGCCACTTGTAATAATTTCGCTTCACTAAAGGCCGGACCAATGAGTTGTAGGCCTATTGGTTTACCTGCCTTATCCTTGCCACAAGGAATAGAAAGCGCAGGCAAACCAGCTAAATTACTGGTGACTGTGCAAATATCTTGTTTGTATAATTCAGCCGCACTAAATTCTTTGCCACTTTCAAAGGCTGTAGAAACTGTTGTTGGGGTCAATAGTAAATCAAACGCTTTAAAAGCCTTTTCAAAATCTTCTTGAATCAGTCTTCTGACTTTCAAAGCTTTAAGATAAAAAGCATCATAATAACCGGCACTTAATGCATAAGTCCCTAACATAATGCGTCTTTTAACTTCATCCCCAAAGCCTTCATGACGTGTCTTTTGGAACATTTCTATCATATTATCCGCATTTTCTCTAAAGCCATAACGCACCCCATCATATCTGGCAAGATTGGAGCTTGCTTCTGCGGTGGCAATGAAATAATAAGTTGGTACCGCATACTTGGTATTTTCTAAATGACATTCCTCTACACTGACCCCTGCTTGAGTCAAGAGACTAACGACTTTTTGAAGACTGTCTTTAATTTCTCCTTGAATCTCATCCCCCATGTATTCCTTTGGTAGACCAAGTTTTAACCCTGATACCGTCTGATCAAGTAAGGCACTATAGTCTTCTTTGTCACGCTTAATTGATGTCGCATCTTTAACATCCCCACCACCAATAACATTCAGCACAAGGGCTAAGTCTTTTGGTGTTTTTGCTAAAATTCCAATTTGATCCAAAGAAGAAGCAAAGGCAATCAAGCCAAAGCGTGAGACGACACCATAAGTTGGTTTTAAACCATAAATACCACAAAAAGCTGCAGGCTGGCGAACAGAACCCCCTGTATCACTCCCTAAAGAGACTGGTGCCATGTTAGCTGCCACACTGGCAGCAGAACCACCACTTGAACCCCCAGGTGTTGATGAAGGTGCAGCCGGATTTTCTACCTTACCAAAGTAAGAAGTCTCATTGGTAGAGCCCATAGCAAATTCATCCATGTTCGCCTTTGCCAAAATAATAGCATCTTCTGCTTTTAACTTTTCAATAACAGTAGCATCATAAATCGGAACATAGTTTTCAAGGATTTTTGAAGCACAGGTTGTAACGATATTTTTGGTTGAAATATTATCTTTAATAATAATAGGTATCCCTGCTAAGGCACCAACAGCTTCCCCTTTAGCCAGTTTGTCCTCTAATTCCTTTGCCTTTTGTCTTGCGCCATCATAGTTTTTGGCTAATACGGCGTTAACCTTACCATTACTCGCCTCAATTACTTCAATATAGGCTTCCAAAACTTCACTGACACTTAATTTTTTGCTTAAAATGTCTTCTCTTAAGTCATAAATTGATTTTTCTACTATACTCATTATTTTCTCCTAGACAATTTTTGGCACGCTGAACATATTATCGTACTCTTCTGGTGCATTTGCTAAAACCTTTTCCACAGGTAGGCTTGCTTTGACTTCATCTTCTCTAAATACATTTTCTAAGTTTAGGACATGGTTCAGAGGGGCGACGCCATCTGTATTGATTTCTTTTAGCAAATCCATCATTTCCATAATTTTGGAAAGCTCCTGAAGTTGTCTTTCAATTTCCTCTTCACTAAGGGAAATGCGGCTTAAATGGGCTATTTTTTTAATATCTTCTCTCTCTAACATACTTCCTCCTATTGTAATAATGCCAAAAAAGTTTCTTCATCTAAAATAGTAATATTTAAACTGACTGCCTTATCATATTTTGAACCACTTGCCTCTCCAGCCACCACATAATCAGTTTTTGAGCTCACACTACCAACCACACTACCACCATGCTGCTCAATTAAGGCCTTGGCCTCATCTCTTGTGAGACTCTCTAACTTCCCTGTTAAAACAAATTTTTTGCCCTCAAGTTTGTTCGTCATAGTTAGCGCACTCGTCTCAAACTGAAAGCCAGAGGCAACCATGCGTCTGACTTCTTGCAAATGCTCAGGTTTAGCAAAATAGGCGACCAAGCTACTTGCTGTCTTTGGGCCAATATCTTTTAAGTTTAGTAAGTCTTCTTCTGTTGCTTGAAAAATCGCCTCTAGCTTGCCAAAACGTCGTGCAATCACCTTACTCATGTTTTGCCCCACAAAAGGAATCCCCAAAGCAAATAAAAATCGCTCTAAACTCGTCTCTTTAGAGAGCCTAATCGCCTCTAGCAATTTAGTAATCGACTTTTCGCCAAAACCCTCAAGCCCTGCCAAAGATTCAGGTGTCAAATAAAATAAATCAGAAGTCTTTGTGATGATCTTTTTTTCATAAAGCTTGTCTATGATTTTATCCCCTAAGCCATCGATATTGAGGGCATTTTTACTTGCCAAATGCACCATTTTAGCTTTTATCTGGGCTGGACAAGCCTGGCTATTGGGACAATAAATGGCAACATTTTCTTCTGATTGTAAAAGAGGGGTTTGACACTCTGGGCAAACTGTTGGAAAAACAAAAGGTGCTTCCCTAAGATTGTCATCGGCAACATTGACCACTTCAACCACCTCAGGAATAATCTCCCCTGCCTTTTGTACCAAAACCTCATCATTTAAGCGAATATCTTTTTCTAAGATAAAATCCTGATTGTGTAGGGTCGCACGACTGACGGTTGTACCTGCGAGTTGTACCGGTTCTAGATTAGCTACTGGCGTCAAAACACCAGTCCGACCCACTTGCATGGTAATGGCTTTAATCCTTGTTTTCTTTTTTTCTGCTGGGAATTTATAAGCAATCGCCCATCTTGGTACCTTTGTCTTCACGCCCAATTCTTTATGATAAGCAAGCTCATTAATCTTAATAACCATACCATCAATATCATAGTCTAGGCTCTCTCTTTTCGTTTCCCAGTCTTGGCAAATCTGATATGCCTCTAAAATGTCTTTGGCAAAAAATGAAGGTACAACCTTAAAGCCATAATCCTTTAAAGCTTCTAGCGCCTCACCTTGACTTTGCCATGTTTCTTGATGTGCTAACACCGTATAGACCATCAGGGAAAGCTTTCTTTCTTTGACAATCTTAGGATCGAGTTGCCTTAAAGAACCTGAGGCAGCATTTCTTGGGTTGGCAAAGATAGGCTCATCATTTAACTTACGTTTGTCGTTAATCGCTTTAAATGTATGTCTATCTAAATAGACTTCGCCACGCAAAGCCAAGTCTTTTGCTTTAGGTATTGAACGCTTTAAGTCATCTATCATCAAAAGATTAGCTGTCACATCTTCACCATCGACACCATTACCTCTTGTGGCACCCTGCTTAAACTTACCCTTTTCATAATAGAGTCCTATCGATAAGCCATCAATTTTAAACTCGACACTGTAAGTAAAGGGTTTATCTTCTAAGAGTGTTTTTACCTGTTTATCAAAACGCTCTAAATCCGCTAAGTCAAAGGCATTGTCTAAGCTCAAAAGTGCCTGTGGATGATGAAAAGTTGAAAATCCACTGAGTACTTCGCCAACAATTTTTGCCGTTGGCGACTCACTTGATCTAAACTCAGGATATGCTTCTTCCAATTTTAACAAGCGGTGATAGAGCTCATCATAGTATTGATCACTCACTTCCACTTGATCAAGGTTGTAGTACAAATTTGCATGATAAGCTAATTCCTTGCGTAAGTGCGCTATCTCTTCTTGAATTGCTTCAATCTCTTCTATGATTGCCACCTCCTTTATTAACCTGTTTAAACAATATTCTAACGTGATTAACTGCCAGCGTCAATCGTCACGCTTAGCCAACTGAGTACTTTATGCCATATAAAGACTCTCCTTGCGAAGTATTGAACTATTGATAAAAATAAACTATGATGTATGAGACATGAAATTAAGGAGGTCGTAATTTTTGTTAGAATTTATTAAAGTTCTGCTCATCGGTATTATTGAAGGGATCACCGAATGGCTCCCTATCTCTAGCACTGGACATATGATTTTAGCAGAAGAATTTTTAAAGCTAGATGTCACCAAAGAATTTTGGGATATGTTTTTAGTCGTTATCCAACTAGGCGCAATCTTGGCAGTTGTTTTTCTCTATTTTGAAAAACTCAATCCTTTCTCCCCTAAAAAAAGCAAAAAAGAAAAAGGACGTACTTGGCAAATCTGGTTTAAAGTTTTTGTTGCCTGCCTACCTGCTGCTGTGATTGGCTTACTCTTAGATGACTGGCTAAACAAACATTTTTACAACTATGTTGTCGTTGCTATCACCTTAATCATCTATGGGATTGCCTTTATTGCCATTGAAAATAAAAATGTCAATCACGTGCCTCAAATTCAAGATTTTTCAAAATTATCCTATAAAACAGCATTAGCAATTGGTCTTTTTCAAGTTTTGGCACTAATTCCAGGGACATCCCGCTCAGGTGCTACCATCATAGGGGGACTTTTACTTGGTACTTCTAGACACATTGCAGCGGAGTTTTCATTTTTTCTCAGTATTCCTGTTATGCTTGGTGCCAGCATCTTAAAGCTTTCACACTTTGGCTCATTTGGTTCATGGTACGAATTTTCTATTCTTATTTTTGGTATGGTCGTTGCCTTTATCGTTTCTATCTTAGCCATCAAGTTTTTAATCGGTTTTATTCAAAATAATAATTTTAAAGTTTTCGGTTACTATCGTATCATCTTAGGTATTATTGTTCTTGGTTATTTCTTCTTTATCGCACCTTAGGAGCTAACTATGACTATTTATGAAGAGGCAAAACAACTCTTGCCAGAACTAATCAAACACAGACGTTATTTACATGAAAATGCAGAATTTGGCTTTGATTTACCGATGACAACAAGCTATGTCAAAGAAGTACTAGAAAGCTATGACCTTAAACCTTATGAACCTTGTAAAGGTGCTATTGCTGTAGATATCGCACCTGGAAAAGAAACTTTCCTCTTGCGTGCTGACTTAGATGCTCTACCTATAGAGGAAAAAAATCATCTCACGTTTAAAAGCAAGACCCCTTACTCCCATAACTGTGGTCATGATTTACATACAACTATGTTATTGGGCGCTGCCAAACTCTTAAAAACACATGAAAAAGAGCTTGAAAGTGGTGTGCGTCTCATCTTTCAACCAGATGAAGAGGGGGTTCGTGGGGCAGATGAACTCATTAACTCTGGTTTTATTACCCCAGATATCAAAGCTGCCCTAGCCCTACATGTCTCACCTGTCATGACTAGTGGCAATCTCTTTTATCGTCAGGGTGCAATGTATGCCTCATCTGATGTTTTTAGAATAGAAATCGAGGGTAATGGGGGGCATGGCGCTGCCCCTCATGAGACCATCGACCCTATCAATGTGGCAATCCAAATCTATCAAACCATTCAAGCCCTTATTTCTAGAGAATGTCCGCCTCGTGAAATGGTTGCGCTTTCCATCTGTACCATTGATGCTGGAAAGACTTTCAATGTTATCCCTAATACAGCTGTCATGACAGGTACCATGCGTACCTACAACGAAACCCTACGTCATGATTTTTGTAATCGTTTGAAACAAATTATTCCTTTAATTGGGCTGATGTGGAAAGCCAAGGCGGATATTACCTTTACCACCTCTGCCCCTTCAGTCTATTGTGATGAAAAGCTGACCGATCAACTCTTAGATATTTATAAGACCCACCTCCCAAAAGATAGGGTACAAGAACAGGCAGAACCTTTCTCATGGTCAGAGGACTTTGGTGCCTTTGGTAAATTGATTCCTATTGCAATGCTCACTGTCGGTACCCAAGTCAGTGGAAGCCTCGCCCCTATCCATGATCCGGCTGTACTTTTTGATGAAAATGCTATGCCTATAGGCTCTGCTTCCCTTGCCTTGGCTGCGATGCATTACAAACATACCTTATAAAATGTAATTGCTACTGGTTTTGCTTTTATGACCAAAGGAGAAAATCATGGAAATTAAAATAGCACGTTTAGAAGATTTTGACATTGCCTTTGACTATATTGAAAAACTTTGGACCTACAATACCTATGACCAAGAAGTCATCCGAAAGGTCTATCAAACCATCCTCAGTGATGAAAACAGCTTTGCTTTTTTTGTCCTTGAAGGGGAGCGTTACTGTGGTTTTTGCCATGGCGCCTACTTCAATACCTTTTGGCTTTCTGGCTTGACCTGCTATGTCTCTAGTCTCATCACCAATGAAGAAGTACGTGGTCAAGGCTATGGCGTTTTCTTGATGGATCATGCTAAAGCTCTTGCCAAAGAAAGAGGATGCAAGGCGATTGTCTTAGATTCTGGTTTGCCTCGTGAACAAGCACACCGTTTTTATGAGCGTTATGGCTTTGAAAAAAGTTGTTATGGTTTTGACTACTATTTGGACTAGACTTGTGCAATAAAAAAGCACGCATACAAACAATCGTATGCGTGCTTTTTTTATGCTTATCTTAAATTGTAAAAGCCTTGTTTGCCTTTATAGAGGGCACGATTACCAAGTTCTTCTTCAATACGCAAGAGTTGGTTGTACTTTGCCACTCTATCCGTACGAGAAGGGGCACCTGTTTTAATCTGTCCAGCATTCACTGCCACAGCAATGTCTGCGATGGTCACATCTTCTGTTTCTCCAGAACGGTGAGAAATCACAGCCGTATAGCCAGCTTCTTTGGCAAGTTCAATCGCTTCTAGGGTTTCTGTAAGGGTACCGATTTGGTTGACCTTAATCAAGATGCTATTAGCGGTATGATTATCAATCCCACGTCCTAGGCGCTTGGTATTGGTCACAAAGA